>JAJDEX010000623.1 GCA_029259575.1 Planctomycetota bacterium
GCCATGGGCACGATGATCCAGGGCTACGGGCTCGGGGAAGCCGACTTCCGGTGCGACCGGTTCGACGTCGGTGGCAACCTGAAGGGCGACAACGAGCTGTTGTCGATCACGCGACCCGATGTCATCTCCGAGATCCACGACCGCTTCCTCGCGGCCGGTGCCGACATCCTGGAGACGAACTCGTTCGGTGCGACGACCGTGGCGCAGTCCGATTACGGCATGTCCTCGTACGCGCGGGAACTGAACGTCGCGTCGGCGCGTTTGGCGCGTGAAGCGGCGGATCGCTGGACGTTGAAGACGCCCGATCGTCCGCGCTTCGTCGCGGGCGCGCTCGGCCCGACCAGCAAGACGCTGTCCTTGTCCGAGAAGGTCTCCGATCCGTCCTTCCGCTCGATCACGTTCGACCAGCTGAAGGCCGCGTACCGCGAACAGGCCGAGGGACTCGTCGAGGGCGGCTCCGACATCCTCTTGGTCGAGACGGTCTTCGAGTCGCTCAACGCCAAGGCCGCGTTGGTCGCGATCGACGAGATGCACAAGGACTTGGGCTACACGCTCCCGATCATGCTGTCCGTCGCGATCACCGACGCCAGCGGTCGCACACTTTCGGGTCAAACCGTCGAGGCGTTCTGGCACAGCCTCTCGCACACGAAACCGTTGTCGGTCGGCGTGAACTGCTCGCTCGGAGCGACGGACATGCGCCCGTACGTCCAGGAACTCGCAAGCATCTCGTCGACGTTCGTCTCGAGCTACCCGAACGCCGGCCTGCCGAACGCGTTCGGCGAGTACGACGAAGCGCCCGCGACGACCGGCTCGTTGGTCGGCGAGTTCGCCACCAGCGGCATCGTCAACATCGTCGGCGGATGCTGCGGTACGACGCCCGATCACATCCAGGCCATCGCGAAGGCCGTGAAGGGCGTCGAACCGCGCCCTCTCCCCCAGCGGAAACGCGACATCCAGCGCGCCGTGTTCACCGGCCTCGAGCCGCTGCACATCACCAAGGACACCAACTTCCTGATGATCGGGGAGCGCACGAACGTCACCGGATCCGCGCGCTTCAAGCGCCTGATCAAGGAAGAGGACTACGAGACCGCACTCGAGGTCGCCGTCGATCAGGTGCGCGGCGGCGCCAACCTGCTCGACGTCAACATGGACGAGGGCATGCTCGACTCCGAAGCCGTCATGACGCGCTTCCTCAACCTGATCGCCACCGAACCGGAGATCGCACGCATCCCGATCGTCGTCGACAGCTCCAAGTGGAGCGTGCTCGAGGCCGGTTTGAAGTGCTTGCAGGGCAAGGGCGTCGTGAACTCGATCTCGCTCAAGGAAGGCCCCGAGGAGTTCCTCGACAAGGCACGCATCATCCAACGTTACGGCGCGGGTGTCGTCGTCATGGCCTTCGACGAGACGGGTCAGGCCGACACGACCCAGCGCAAGGTCGAGATCTGCGAGCGTGCCTATCGCATGCTCGTGGACGAACTCGACTTCCCGCCCGAGGACATCATCTTCGACCCGAACATCTTGGCGATCGCCACGGGAATCGAGGAGCACGACCGCTACGCCATCAACTTCATCGAGGCCACGCGCGAGATCAAGGCGCGTTGTCCTGGCGTGCGCATCTCGGGCGGCGTCTCGAACCTGTCCTTCTCGTTCCGCGGCAACGACCCGGTGCGCGAAGCGATCCACTCAGCCTTCCTGTACCACGCCATTCAAGCGGGCATGGACATGGGCATCGTCAACGCCGGCCAACTGGTCGTGTACGAGGACATCCCCAGCGACCTGCTCGAGCACGTCGAGGACATCATCTTCGCCCGTCGCCCCGACGCGACCGATCGCATGGTCGCATTCGCCGAAACGGTGCGCGGTGAAGGCAAGAAGCGCGTCGTCGACCTGTCCTGGCGCGAAGGCGACGTGGCCGCACGCCTGTCGCACGCGCTGGTCCACGGCATCGTCGACTTCATCGAGGCCGACACCGAGGAAGCTCGCTTGCAGTACGCGCGCCCGCTCGAAGTCATCGAAGGGCCGTTGATGGACGGCATGCGCGTCGTCGGCGACCTGTTCGGCGCGGGCAAGATGTTCCTGCCCCAGGTCGTCAAGAGTGCGCGCGCGATGAAGCGTTCGGTCGCCTACCTGGAACCGTTCATGGACGACGACAAGTCCGCATCCAACTCGCAGGGCAAGATCGTCATGGCCACGGTCAAGGGCGACGTCCACGACATCGGCAAGAACATCGTCGGCGTCGTGCTGGGCTGCAACAACTACGAGGTCATCGACCTGGGCGTCATGGTCCCGGCCGAGAAGATCTTGCGCACGGCCGTCGAGCAAGGCGCGGACATGATCGGCCTCTCCGGACTGATCACGCCGTCCCTGGACGAGATGGTGCACGTCGCCGAAGAGATGAAGCGGCAAGGCTTCAAGCTGCCGTTGTTGATCGGCGGTGCGACGACCAGCGTCCAGCACACCGCGGTCAAGATCGCCCCGCGCTACGACCTGCCGATCGTGCACGTGCACGACGCGTCCCGCTCGGTCAGCGTCGTGTCCGACCTGCTCGACCCGGTGCGCAACAAGGTCGTCGCGGCCGAGAACATCGAACGCCAGGAGAAGATCCGCAAGGACTTCGCCGGGCGCACGCAGAAGCCGCTCCTGACGCTCAAGGATGCCCGCGCGAATCGCACGCCGATCGACTGGGCCAGCGCCGACCTGCCCAAGCCCGCGTTCACAGGGCGCCGCATCATCGACGACGTGACGCTCGAGGATCTGATCCCGTTCATCGACTGGACCTTCTTCTTCATCACGTGGGAGCTCAAGGGCAAGTACCCGGCCATCCTCGATCACCCGACCCAGGGCGAGGCCGCACGCGAACTGTTCGCCAACGCCCAGGAGATGCTGAAGACGATCGTCGACGGCAAGCTGCTGACGCCGCGTGGCGTGTACGGCTTCTGGCCGGCAGCCGCCGAGGGCGACGACGTCGTTCTGTTCGAGGATGAAGCCCGCACCAAGGAGCTGCAGCGCTTCCCCATGTTGCGCCAGCAGACGATCCATCCGGACGATCGCCCCAACCGCAGCCTGGCCGACTTCGTCGCGCCCGTCGGCGGTCCGCTCGATCATGTCGGCGCCTTCGCTGTCACCAGCGGTTTGGGTGCCGAGGAACTGGCGGCCAAGTACGAGGCCGAGCACGACGACTACTCCGCCATCCTGGTCAAGGCCATCGCCGACCGCTTGGCCGAGGCGTTCGCCGAATTCATGCACCAACGTGCACGTCGCGATTGGGGCTACGGCGCGAACGAGTCGTTCACGAACGACGAGCTGATCGACGAGGCGTACCGCGGCATTCGTCCGGCGTTCGGCTACCCGGCCTGCCCGGATCACCAGCCCAAGAACGAACTCTTCCAGCTGCTCGACGCTCGCGAGGTCGGCATCGACCTGACCGACAGCTTCGCGATGAGGCCGGCCGCCAGCGTCAGCGGTCTGTACTTCGGCGGTGAAGCTTCGAAGTACTTCGGCATCGGGCGAGTGTCGAGTGACCAGGTCGAGGACTACGCCCGACGTCGAGGGCAGTCCATCGCAGAGGCGGAACGCTGGCTTTCGCCGAGCCTCGGGTACGAACCCGAGCGCGGTTGCTAGAGCGGGCGAGCCTACGCATCAGGGTTTCCCAGCACGTTTTCCTGTGGGGTTCGACTCGTAGAGGTCCATCGGAAGGGCGCGCGGAGGATCTCGTCGCCCTAGCTGCCGACGTTCACGGACATCGCTTCGGTCATCGGTGACGCATTGGCGGGGTTGCCGGTGTAGTCGTCACCCCATTCGTCCGCGTCGTAGTCGGATCCAGTAGGTAGATATCCAGCGTTCTCCAGTTGCGAGACAGCGATCCCGTAGTTTCCGGACAACGGATCGGTACCGAGGAACGCTGCGTTGTACTGGGCGATGGCGGTGTTGATGACCCGGAGTTCGTCGCGCGTCATCTGACGCAACATCGGCGTGACGTTGACGACCAACTCGATGTCGTCGGCCGTTCCGTTCGTCCGATCCGCGCCGTCGCTGGTGATCGTCATCTCGAACCCGTTCGCCGTGAACGTGTAGGGATTGCCGAACCCGTCGACGGCATAACCCGATTGACTGCTCCAGGGGTCGTCGACCACGCCGCGCAGGTACGGGCCCGACCAACCGGGCGTGGCGCCTCCCAAGAGGTCCAAGGGGCCGGTGGGGAACTGGCGCGTATCGCGATAGAACTCCTGGACCGCCTCGCTCATCAGGTCCATTTCTTCGATGGTCGAGCGGCGGCTCTGCGAGCGCATGATGCTGCCGGCAGCCGGCAGGATGGCACCGGCGAGAACCGCGATGAGGCTCATCACGATGATCATCTCGAGCAGCGTGAAACCGGACTTGGACTTGGTATGCATCATCCGAGGGTCTCGTAGATCTTGAAGATCGGAAGGAGCGCAGCGAGCAGGAGGAAGGCGACGATCACGCCGCCGATGATCAGAACGAGGGGCTCGATCAAGCCCAGGGCCCACTTGACGACGCGCGGGACCTCGGCGTTGTAGCTGTCGGCGATGAAGTCCAGGCACTCGCCGAGTCGACCGGACGTTTCCCCCACCGAGGTGAGTTGCACGAGGTACGGATCGAGGTCGCCCGCGGCCCGCATACCGTCGCTGATCGACTCGCCACCGCGCACGGACTCCAAGACTTTGCGGAACTTGGCGGTCATGTAAGTGCTGCCGCAGGAATCGCCCGCGATCTCGAGCGTACGCACGATGTTGCAGCCCGATTGTTGCAACGCAGAGGCCGTCGTTGCGAATCGGGCCACGGCGAGCATCTCCATCAGGCTCCCCAGCCGCGGTAGCTTCAACAGCGTGCGCGACAGCATCATGCGCGTGCTGGGAACGTGCAGCATGACGACGAACGACGCGCCGGCGGTGACGACGATGCTGGCCAGAAGGATCCAGTTGTTCCGCACGAAGTCCGAGATGGCCATCACGAACTTGGTCTGGATGGGCAGGTCCTCATGGCCCCCGGGGAACAGTCCCACGAGCGCCGGAATCAAGAAGGTGATCAGGATGACGACGAGCCCGACGATCGCGAACGAGAGCGCCGTCGGGTAGATCATCGCCTGCTTGGTGATGCCTTGGAC
>JAJDEX010000624.1 GCA_029259575.1 Planctomycetota bacterium
GTGCGTGATCTGGCTGCCGATGTGGAAGTGGGTGAGTTGCAGGCAGTTCAGCTTGCCGACATCGCGCAACGTCTCGACGACGTTCACGATCTGGCGCGTGGTCAGGCCGAACTTCGAGCGTTCGCCGACCGAGTCCTGCCAGCGTCCGGAGCCGCGGATCGACAGCTTGGCGCGCACGCCGATGACGGGATCGATGCCGAGGCGCTCGGAGGCCTCCAGGATCGTCGCCAGCTCGGTCCACTTCTCGACGACCAGGACCGCGGTGATGCCGAGGTGCGACGCGAGCATCGCCATCTCGATGTACTCACGATCCTTGTAGCCGTTGCAGATCATCAACGCGCCCTCGCCGGCCTGGATGGCGATGGCTGCGATCAGCTCGGGCTTGCTGCCGACCTCGAGGCCCATGCCGTGCGCCTTGCCCTCGGCCAGCAGCGACTCGACGACGTGGCGCTCCTGGTTGACCTTGATCGGGAACACGCCGCGATAGGTCGCCGGGTAGTTGGCATCCCGGCGGGCCTTGGCGAACGCCGTATTCACCTCGCGCACCCGCGAGCGCAGGATCCCGTCGAAGCGCAACAGGATCGGCGAGGGCACGCCCCGTCTGCGAATCTGGTCCACGAGGTCGGCCAGGTCGATGCTCGGACCGCCGTTGCCGTCCGGCGTGACCTCGACCCGCCCCTTGTCGTTGATGCCGAAGTACGGTTCACCCCAGGCGTTCACCTGGTACGTCTGTTCGCTGTCCGAGGGGGTCCAGGTCATAGGGTGGGTCGCCCAGGGCTCGTGGACGAGCGGTGCATCCTACTCCGGCGGGGTGGGTTCGAGGGGCCCAGTGACGGGTCTGTATCCCGTCCGGAGCCTCGATCCTGGAGCCAGATCCGTTAGGCTCCTCCGCCATGACTCAGCTCCGCTATGCCACCTCGATCGCCTCCTTCCTGAAAGGAACCGAGGCGATGATCGTCCTCGCCCCCCAGAACGTCCTGCGCGCCAAGCGTCACCCGGCCGTCGATGCGCTGCCCAAGGAGCTCGCGAAGCTGACCCGCGACCTGGCCTCGGACACCGCCGCGGGCCTGAACGGCTCCGCAGCCGGCACGTTGACCGGTTCGTCACCGCGCAAGCTCGCGGTCGGCGTGCTGCCGAACACGGTCTCGCGCCACAACAGCCCGTCGCGCACCGAGTCGATCCGCGCCCAGATGGCGGCCTCCAGCACGGGCCGTCGCGGCAAGGCCGGAGCTATCGTGATCCTGGACGACCCCGCGCACCTGGCCGGAGCCCTCAGCGGCATCGCGCGTGCCCTCCCGGTCTATTCGGCGAAGACGGCCAAGAAGTCGCCGGCGTCGTTGCAGCTGCTCGCGCTCGACGCCAAGGGCAAGGTCGTGAAGATCTCGAAGGCCGTGCGCGCGCACTTGGAAGCGATGCGCGAAGCCGGTCGCCTGGTCGACACGCCGCCGACCGAGATGAACCCCGCCGAGATGCAGAAAGAGGCTTACGCCATGGTGCGCGGCCTCGCGAACGTCACCAAGAAGTCCATCGTCGGACCCAAGCTGCTCGAGGCCGGTTGCGGCGGCATTCACGCCGTCGGTCGCACCGCGCTCAGCCCGCCGCGCTTGGTCATCCTGACCTACTCGCCGAAGGGCGCGAAGAAGCACATCGCGCTGGTCGGCAAGGGCGTGACCTACGACACCGGTGGACTGTCGATCAAGGTCGGCGGCGGCATGGTGAACATGAAGTCGGACATGGGTGGCTCGGCCGCCGTGCTCGGCGCGTTCCGTTCGCTCGCCGAAGGTGGCTGCAAGCACAAGGTCAGCGCGCTGTTGTGCCTGGCCGAGAACGCCATCGGCCCGGACGCCTTCAAGAACGACGACATCCTGCACATGCACTCGGGCAAGACCGTCGAGATCAACAACACCGACGCCGAAGGGCGTTTGGTGTTGGGCGACGGTGTCAGCTACGCCGCGCGCAAGCTCAAGGCGGACGTCGTGATCGACGCCGCGACGCTCACGGGTGCCCAGCTGGTCGCCACCGGCCGCCAGGTGGCCGCCGTCGTCACGGACGACGAGAAGCTCGAGGCGATCCTGACCACCGCCGGCCGCCAGATCGGCGACCTGTGCCACCCGCTGGTCTACAACCCCGAGTTCCACCGCAAAGAGTTCGCCAGCAAGGTCGCGGACATGCGCAACTCGGTCTCGGATCGCATGAACGCCCAAAGCTCCTGCGCCGGCGCGTTCGTGCACTGGCACCTGGACGGCACGAGGGTCCGCTGGGCGCATGTCGATTTGGCCGGTCCGGCGTTCGTCGCGGGCCGCGCGACTGGTTTCGGCGTCGGCTTGCTCGCGGAAGCCGTACGCGCGATCTGACGGGTCGATCGCAAGGGGCGGAATGCTCCGCCTCTTGGGTTTTCCGTGAAGTGCAAGTGACTCCGAAAGTGAGAGTCACGTGCATCTTGTATGTCGGGAGCTCCAGGGAGCAATTCCGTCAGCCGCGTACGACTTCGCCCAGGTCGGCGATGCGAGTGAGCAATGCGGCGCCGTCCTTCTCGCGCATCAACTCTAGGCGGGTTGATTCATCCGGGATCAACGTGCCCAGCATCCAGTGCTTGACGAGTTGCTTGACGCGCGCCGCGGCACCTAGGATCTCTGCGCCCTCGTGGCGCATCGCGTCGGCGTAGTCCGACAGGAATCGCGCTTGTTCTGCGGCCGAAACGGTCTCGCCCGAAAAGATCCACGGGTTGCCCAGCGCGCCGCGGCCGACCATCGCGAAGGCGCAACCCGTCTCGTCCCGGATCGTCTGCAGTTTCGCGTGCGTGTTCACGTCGCCGTTGCCGCAGACCGGGATCGCGACCGAGGACACCGCCCTTGCGATTCGGGACCAGTCGACGCCGGGGGAGTAGCCCTCCGAGCGCGTGCGGGCGTGCACCGTCAACATCGCGGCGCCACCGGACTCGGCGGCGCGGGCGAGGTCCTCGACGTCGTCCGCGTGGTCGTAACCGGCGCGAATCTTCGCGGTGACGGGGATAGCGCCGTCGACCGCGCTCACGACGCTGGCGACGACACGTTCGAGGCCGGCGGGGTCCTTCAACTGGGCGGCGCCGGCGCATCCGCGCAACGCGCCCTTCGCGGGACAGCCGAAATTCAGGTCGATCAACGGGACGCCCAATTCGACGGCGATGCGAGCGCTACCGCCCAGCGCGCCTAGGTCCGCACCCATCAACTGTAGCCCGACGGGTGCGCCGGGTGAGCGAGGGCCGAGCATGCGTTCGATCTCGATCGGCTGGCGCGGGCGATCGAGGACGCGCAGGAACTCGGTGTACGTCCCGCCCAGGACCTCGGGCGACTGCCGCGCGAGAACGAGCGAGCGGAAGACCGGATCGGTCACGCCTTCCATCGGCGCCAGCAGGTCGCGTGACGTGAACGGGAGGCCGGGGTAGATGAGGGACGAATCGAGGGAAGGCACAGGGATGGACCACCTGGGTGGGGGGGGATCCTATCCTGGGAGCGCTCGCGCCACCAAAAAGGGACCCATGACCTCCGCACCGACCGACCGCTTCACCGCGTACGACTTCCTGGCCGCCCGGGCTCGCATCGCGGGTTACATCGTGGGCACGCCACTGATCCCGTTCGACGTGGGCGATCCGCGCATCGACCTGCGCCTGAAGCTCGAGAACCGCCAGGTCACCGGCGCCTTCAAGGCCCGCGGCGCGACGAACAACATCGCGCGGCTCACCGACGCCGAGCGCGCCGCCGGCGTCGTCGCGACCAGCAGTGGCAACCACGGCAAAGCGCTCGCCTGGGCCGCTATGGAAGCGGGCGTGAAGGCGACGATCGTCATGCCCGCGAACGCCTATCCGAACAAGATCGCGGCCTGTCGCGAGCTGGGCGCCACCGTCGTGCTGTCCGCCGACCGCATGCAGGCCGAGGTCGACGCCGCCGCGCTCGTCGCCAAGGGGCTGGTTCCGATCCATCCCTACGACGCGGACGGCACGATCGAGGGCGCCGGAACCGTTGGGCTCGACATCGCCGACGACTGGCCCGAGGTCGAGGTCGTCGTCATTCCGGTGGGCGGAGGCGGACTGGCCGCAGGCACGTCGCTGGCTCTGCGCCGCACTCTAGGGGATCAGGTTCGTTGCCTCGGCGCCGAACCCGACGGCGCACCGTCCATGTCGCTCGGCATCGAAGCGGGCGCGCCCGTCGTTCTCGATGCGATCAATACGGAGATTCAGGGCCTCTGCCCGCCCGAGTCCGGGGCGCGCAACATCGCCGTCTGTCGCGAGACGTTGGAAGGCGTCGCGCGACTCAGCGACACCGCGATCCTGGATGCGCAACGGATCCTCGTGCAAGGCGGCGAGGTCGTCGAACCCGCCGGTGCCGCTGCGGTGGCCGCGATCCGAGAAGGACATCTCGAGGCCTGGCTCGCCGGGCGCGACGCGGATCATCCGCTGCGCGTCGTCGCCGTGATCTCCGGTGGCAACCCTGCCCCCGATCAACTCGAACAGGTGCGCGCGTCGATCGCGGCGGAGGCTTGATGCGTTGGATCCTGCTCCTTCTGATCCTGCCGTTCGCGGCATGTGGCAGCGACGAGGCCGATGACGTCGCGTCCACCCCGGCCGCGCTACCGACGGAGGCCCCGCGCGCGATCCTGGTGCTCGCGATCGACGGCTTGCGCCTCGATGACGTCGGGCCCGACCTGGAACGCATCGCGCCGAACCTGGCTGCGCTGCGCGAGCGTTCGATCCGTCCCCGCGAAGCGATCGCGCCATCGACGGCGCTGAACCCGGCGCTCGCCTCTTGGCTCACCGGCCTGCCGCCCGCCGAGATCGGCGTCGGCTCCGTGCGCACGCGAGGTCGTACGGCCCTCGCGCCGCAGCACACCACCGTGGCCGAGCGCTACAACGAGAGTGGTTGGCGAACGGTGGGCGTCGTGTCCCAGGTGCAACTGCGACCCGAGATCTCAGGGCTGAACCAGGGCTTCGCCGACTACGAAGCGCCCGTCGTTGCGACGAACAGCGCGTTCGACGCGGAGCAGGGCGCACTGTTGTTGCAGCCCTACCTCACCGCGTTGAACGAGGATGGTGCGCAACCCCTGTTCGCACTGTGGTCGATCGGCGATCTGATGAACGAGGGCGGCAGCGCGACCGCCGACGCGATCCCGACGCTGACGCACCACCTCGCCGCGTACATGGATCAGGTTCCGCGCGTGCGAGCCGCATTGGAAGGCGCGACCATCGACCCCGCTGCGGCGGTCCAGGAGATCGAGTCCTTGTTGGGGCGCTCGCGAGGCTCCAAGCCGTTCCTCGCCATGCGCCGCGGCTTGCGCGAAGGACGGCTCGCCTACATCGATCGTCAGGTCGGCCAGGTGCTCGACGCGCTGCCGGACGACTCGATGGTCGTGCTGCTGTCTCCTCGGGGATCGTGGCTTGCGCCGCCCACGGAGGAACGCGGGGCAGCCTTCGATCCGGACCTCGCGTGTGTTCCTTTCTGGGTTGCGATGGGGGACGGTGGGCGTGCCGGGGATCTCGACAACCTCGTGGGGATCCAGGACGTCTTTCCCGCGATGACCGCGTTCGCCGGCGAAGACTCCACGGGATGGGCCCAGGTCGCCACGGCGCTCGAGGGCGCGCGGGGTCAGACGATCTACCCTGTGTGCGATGCGCGGTTCGAGCGGTGGGCCGTGCTGGATGCCGAAGGGCAACTCGAACATCCGGACACGTTCGACGCTCGCATGTTCGACCGTGAAGGCGTGCTGCAGGTCGTAGCGGACGACGACGCGCGCAGGGCTCGGTTGGTCGGAGAGTTCCAGGACTCTCGGCGGCTGGCGCTGCAATGCTTGCGCGTGAGAGAGGACGCACCTGCGACCACGGTCCGCTGGGTCTTCGGAGACGGCGGATTCGCCACGTCCCAGTGGATCCGGCAGGACGGGAGCGCCGGTTCGCTACGAGGGGTCAGTGGATCCACG
>JAJDEX010000625.1 GCA_029259575.1 Planctomycetota bacterium
ATGTCCGTCGCATCGGTTGAACCGGAAGCGGTTCGGCCTCCCACCGTTCGCATCGGACTCGACGAGCGCAACCCGTCCGAGGAACTCGTCGATCCGCCCGAACGCAGGGCACTGCGACCCGCAGATCCCGCGACCCAGACGAACTCGAGGGAGACGGACCTCGCCCAGGTTCCTGTTGTCCCTGAAGACCGCGAGCCGCTCGGTGAGTTCGAGTTCAAGTACGCCGGTACCAGTGCGGAGGAACGAAAGCTCGCGGCGGCGACGGTCTGGAGAACGATGCAAGAGCACACCGACGCCTTCTTCGAAGATCGCCTCGCTGCGGGAGACTTCGTCGACGTACCCCTCCAGAATGGTCAGTTCAGCTACGAAGGACTCGGGATCGAGAGGGGCATGTTCTGCCGGGTGCTCAACTCCGAACCTGGCGAGGAGAAGTGGGCCAAGCTCTTCCAGTTCCCGGACGAGGACGACCCGTTGCTCGAAGCTCTCGGCCGCGAGCACGAATGGCTCCAGACCCACTGACACCGCCACGTGTCGGCGGGACACGAAGTCACGGCCGACCCCGCCCCCCCCGAGCAAGCACGCGAGGGCCTTCGCTCGCACGTGACCCGCATCGTTCCCGCGCCGCCAGTTCCTGTTCGCGCACCCCGCGCGCTTTCGGCTAATTTCGCGCGGGCTTGTGTCACCGATTCCGGTGATGGAAGCGCCGTCCGCACCCCCGGCCAACGACTCACCCAGCGCTGCTGCATGTCCTCGAACCCCGCACCCGATCCTCGATCGCATCCTCCGCTCCCCACGCTCGCCCTACGGGTCGGCGTCGTCGGGCATCGACCGGAGCGCCTGGTCGCCGGGAAGTCCGAGGAACTCGAACGGACGCTGGGCGAAGTCTTGGCCGGCATTCGCGCAGGCCTTGAGCGCTTCGCGGAATCCGAACGTGGGCTCTTCGGGACCGAGCCTGCGATGCTGCGAGCACTCTCTCCCCTCGCCGAGGGCGCCGACCGCGTGTTCGCGAAACAGGCGCTCGCGTTGGACTACCGACTCGCCTGCGTCCTGCCATTCCCGCGCGCCGAGTACGAGCGCGACTTCACCGGCGCCGCAGCCCAGGAATCGGGCTCGGTGCAGACCTTCCGTGATCTCCTCGCGCGCTCCGAGTCCGTTCTGGAACTCGACGGCGACCGGGACGGGCCGGAGCCCTACGGCGCCTGCGGATCCGTGGTGGTCGAGAACGCGGACGTCCTGGTCGTGGTCTGGGACGGCCGCCGTGAGCGACGCCCGGGCGGGACGGAAGGCGCCATGGACCTTGCGCTGAGCCTGTCGATCCCGGTGATCTGGATCCCGGCCGAGGAACCGAACCGTTGGG
The DNA here is from genome assembly GCA_029259575.1 of Planctomycetota bacterium. GTDB lineage: Bacteria > Planctomycetota > UBA1135 > UBA1135 > JAJDEX01. The sequence goes on from JAJDEX010000625.1 coordinate 1,358, forward strand.
GAATCCTGCGAGGCACGCGGGACCTGCCCGATGGCGAATCCAACCGACCGCGGGAATCGCATGGGGACGAAGACCTTCACGGCTTGATGCGCGAGGCCCTCGGCGTACCGGGTGCCGACTCGACGCAGGTGCCCGAGGAGTGGAAACGGTACCAGGCCGAGGACATGCCTGAACGGTCGCTCGCGATCGCGTGGCGCGCTTTCACCGGGCTGATCACGCACGGGACCTGGCCGTCCCTCTCGACGCGCCTCGCGCCGATGGAGTGGCCCGCCAAGGACGAGGACACCGCCACGTCCCCCGACGGCGTGCACTACGCCTGGGCCAACCGGTTGGCGGTGCTGTATGCCGATCGGTACCGCAGCACGTTCGTGTTCTCGTTCCTGCTGGCTGCGTTCGCGGTGGCCATGGCGCTGCTGCCGCACGGAACGGGCATGCAGGACCACGGCGCCGGAGAACTGACGTGCGTCGTCCTCGAGATCCTCTCGATCGTCGTCATCCTGCTCGTGGTGCTGCGCGGCCGCAAAGGCTGCTGGCACGAGCGCTGGATCGACTACCGCATGCTGGCCGAGTCCCTGCGCCACCTGCGACTGATCTCTCCGATCGAGGGCACGCGTCCGATGCCTGCGCATCCGGAGCACCACTCCGAGTACGGTCGTCCGGAAGCGACCTGGGTCGGTTGGGCCGTGCGCTCGATCGAACGCAGTCTGCCGCTTCCGAACGCCACGCTCGACGCGTCGACGGTGGACGAAGCGTTGGCGCGATTGCAAAGCACGCTCGAGGATCAACGCACCTTCCACAAGGGTGCCTCGCATCGCGCGCACGTGATGGAGCATCGGCTGCACCTGACGGGGATGGTCCTGCTCGCGCTGACGCTGACGGCCGGCGTCCTGCATCTGCTGGGAACACCGCTGGGGCTCTCGATCGCGACCGGGCATGCGCTGACCGCGATCTGCGGGATCTTCCCCGCGCTCGGTGCGGCGCTCGCCGGCATCGCTCACCAAGGGGAGTTCCGTCGAGTGATGAAGCGTTCGCGCGCCATGGAACAGGTGCTCGGCGACCTCGAAGTGCGCGTGCGAGCGTTGCGCGAGGACGGGCAAGAGCCTGCGGCCAGCGGCATCCAACGCTCCCGACGCGCAGCGGCGCTCGCGATGAGTTGCTCCCAGGTGATGCTCCAGGAAGTCCTCGACTGGCGCGTCGTGTTCCTCGATCAACCGCTGCGCCCTCCGGCCTGAGAGGAATCCACGCTTGGCTCAACCGATTCACCCCTACCTGACCCTCGGCGATGAGGATCGCGTCGCGTACCTGGCCAGCCAGACCGACGACGATCTGCTGCTCCTGCGCTGCGACCTGGATCACTTCGGCGTCGACTGCCCGATCCTGACCGAGGCGCAGCGTGTGCGGGGCCTCCCGGAGCGAGCGCCCGAGGACCACCTGCTGCCGGACGATTTCTTCGTGCGGGATTCGCGACCGCGCAGACTGCCGACCGCCGGGGAGTACGGATTCCGACGCGGGTTCTTCCTGTGGACGAAGTACTCGCTGTTGTTACCAGCGGCCGGAGGAGCGTTGCTCAGCGTGGGCGCGGACGCATTTGCCTTCGCGCTGATGGCGATCGCCGGCGGCGGCATGTTCCTGCCGCTGATCTTCGCGTGGTTCACCCCGTTCCATCGCCCGCCGCGCTACACCTTGGTGCGGCCGTTCAACGCGGACGAGTTCGCCAAGCCGCTCAAGCGTTTCCTGCTGCGCAACATCGGTTTGCGCGCGCAAGGCCTGACGCTCTCGGACCGTCACTTCCAGCCGAACCGGTGGATCAGTGTGTACCACCGTTTCCGGGGCCTGATCAGCCTGGCCATGGTTCCCCTTGGGGCGTCCATGGCGGGACCGGCGATGATCGTCGCCCTGATCTCGACCTGGGTGCGCCAGTCCATCCGCATCACGACCGTGCACGCGCCTTCGGGATTCCTGCACCTGCCTCGGCTCTTCCAGCGCAATCGCCTGATCGCCGCGCAGCACTACTTCTGCGGAGGCCAGTGCTTCAACATCCGCACGATCGACGAAGCGTGGAAGTACGCGATGCAGGCGCTCGTGCACGAGTCCGACTTCGTGCTGGTCGACCTCTCGTTCGTGCGCGCCGGGAGTCAATGGGAGATCGAGTTGCTCGAACTGCGCGATCGCATCCCCAACTGCATCGCGATCTGCCAAGCGGGTCACGAGCAGGCGCTCGAGCGCTACCGTGGGTTGTTCGACGAGGTCCTGATGTACGGCGAGGACGGGCGGCTGAAGGGCGAGGCGGATCTGATCCCGATCGTGCAGGACGCGCTCGATGGATTGCGCAAGGACCCCAGCAGCGAGTGGATCGCAGCACGCGAAGCCAAGCCCGCGGAGGCCGAGATCGCGGTCGAGGCCGAGGGCGCGCACCAGCACCCGGTGGACCCGTACTCCTCCTCGGCGTTGCCGAAGGAACTTGCGGACCCATTGGCTCTCACAACAGCGACTTCGGAATCGCCGCAGCCTCCGGCCCCACGACCTTCCGAATCCGGTTCGAAGCGCAGGACCAGCCCGCTCGCGGACCTTCCGGCGTTCCGTTTGGATCCGAGGCCCAACCTCCTGTTCAACTGGCTCGGGCTCGGCACGGTCCTGGTCGCCAGCATCGTGATGACGCTGGCCCTGGGGGGCACGGGCATCTCCTGGCCCATGTTCGGCGGTGGACTCGTGATGATCGCGATGGATGGATCGCGACGCGTGACCTTCGCGCGTTGGCTGGCCGCGATCCACCCCAGGGCGGGAGCTCAGATCTTCTGGATCCCCCTGTGGGTCTTCGGCCTGCTGCTGACCTTGGTCGGCTTCGTGCGCGTCGCGAGTGCAGACTTCGCCGCCCTCGATCGTGACCTTGCGTCCGCCCACCGGAGCCGGACGTCCGGGGACACGGAACTTGCGGACGCGGTGCTGGAGGGACTCTCGCGCTTGGTGCCAGAGTCCACCACGCCAGAGGACTGGCACATGTTCGTGGAGACCGATGAAGATCGGACCCTGGTCCTGCTTCAGGTTCGTAGCCCCGAGAAGATCGAAGTCCGGATCCGCGAGGAGATCCTCGACGGTTTCGTGACCAAGGGCCAGGACGACATCCCTCCCCTCCGCGTCGCCTTGCTCGGCAGGGATCTCAAGACCTGCCTCGGCACGCTGACTCCGGAGTCCGGCATTCGAACGGTAGGGACCAGGACCGAGGACGTGCTGCCCCATTACGCCGGTCGGCACGGCACCGTTGCAGGAGGCCGGGCTGCGCTGGGCAGCCTCTTGCTGGTCATGCTGATCGCGCTACTGGTGATGCGATTCGGGCGCGCAGACCCGCGCCGAACGAAGTCTCTCCAGAACAGCTGACGGGTCCTCGCGCATCCGCGATCGACCGTTGGCGGCCTAGGCTCCGCTGAGCGCCCCGCGCAACGCCACGACGTCCGAACCGCTGGGACGCTGATAGACGCGCAGGTCGAACTCGGACACGACCGCCAGCAGATGGTCGAAGATGTCGCCCATGATGCCTTCGTACTGCACCCAGCGTTGCTCCGAGCTGAACACGTACAGCTCGATCGGAACGCCCTCGGCACCTGGCGCCAGCTGACGCACGAGGAAGGTCATGTCCTTGTCGATCTGATCGTGGTGCGAGAGGTAGCTCTGGACGTACGCGCGGAAGGTGCCCAGGTTCGTCAGGCGGCGGCCGTTGATGCGATCCTCGTCCTTCACACTGCGTTCCTCGTTCCAAGCGCGAACCTCCTTCGACTTGCGATCCAAGTATTCGCTGATGAACTGGACCTCACGCAGCCGCTCGAGATCCTCCGCCTTCAGGAAGCGCACACTCGACATGTCGAGCACGATCGAGCGCTTGATCCGGCGTCCCCCCGACTCGGTCATGCCGCGCCAGTTCTTGAAGCTGTCGGTCATGAACGCATAAGTCGGGATCGTGGTCACGGTCTTGTCCCAGTTCTGGATCTTGACCGTGTGCAGGCCGATCTCGAGCACGTCGCCGTCGGCCCCGTACTTCGGCATTTCGACCCAGTCCCCGATGCGCAGCATGTCGTTGCCGGCGATCTGCATGCTGGCCACGAAGCCCATGATCGAGTCCTTGAACACCAACAGGATGATCGCGGTCATCGCACCCAGACCGGTCAGCAGTCCGACGGGTGACTTGTCCATCAACGTCGCGATCGAGACGATCCCGACGCCCATCCAGAGCAGGATCTTGGCCACCTGCGAGTAGCTGCGAATGGGCTTGCCCTTCGTGCTCTCGCCGCGCAGACCCAAGGTCACCAAGCCGTCCAAGAAGGCGCTCGCGGCCCGCGCTCCGGCCAGCACCATCCAGACGTGCGTCACGCGCTGCAGCAGGATGGCGTACTCCTGATACTTCGCGGGCAGCAGGTACTCCGCCGCGAGATAGAAGACCAGAGCCGGCGCCAGGTGCGACAACCGTTCGAACACCTTGTGCTCGACGAACACGTCGTCCCAGGTCGCCCGCGTCTTGCTGATGAAGGCACGCACGCCGCGCACGATCACTTTGCGAGTCACGAAGTTGGCGAGCCAGGCGGCCACGATCGTGGCGGCCCAGAGGATGGCCAAGCTGGTCAGGCTGCCGTCGAACAGGTCCCAGTGGGTCGTGAAGTTCTGCGCCTGCGAAACGGTGTCTTGAAGCATGACCGACACGATGGGACTCCATCGGTGGGGTAGCAAGGCCGTTACGTCACCAAGACGAGTTCCAGCCCATTTCACTCCGAAGGGAGGCGTGAACGGGACGAGGATGCACCCCTGCACTGGTTCCGTTCTTCGAGGCGATTCAGGAAGCAAGTCGCGCGATCCTCCAGGACGACATGCCTGCCGAAACGCATTCGCCCAGTGGCACCGGTGCGCCGTTCGAAAGGTTGATTCACCCTCCTGCACAACGGATGCGCATGGTTGGCCGCCACGCATTCCTGCCCGGTGAGCGGGTCTTCCCAAGCTGAATTCGGATCGCCGGGGAGCATGTCTCCATCCCCCATTGAGACCACGACGATGCGGGAACCCGGCCTCGCGGGCCTCACCGCATTTTCGACTTGCGAGAATGGAGGACCAAGATATTGTTGATCTCTGGCCTCTTTCGGCCGCGTATCCGAACCATGACCCGCTCGATGACCCATTCCGGACTGATGCACCCGCAGCAGCCCGATAGGCCCTCCAAGATCGGGTCCAACACCTCGGACAGGTGGACGTACGAATCGACCGTGTGGCACGCATCGCCGTGTGTCCGGTCGGGACTTGCACGCCTGACACCCTTCTGATCGGACCCAGGCGGCTCGCGCAAAGTGTGCGAGATCGCCTCCGATCGACCTTTTCGACCCCTTCTACACCTAGAGACATGTTTCAACTGAACATCTACAGCAAGCGAACGCTCAATTGCATCCCACCCTTCTCGGGGCTCCTCCGGCGCGTTGACGTCCCGGAGCAGAGCCCGCAGCCGACCAGCTTGCAAGACAACGGGCAATGCGACCGGACGATCAGCGGAGGGGCTTCTAAGAGTCCCACACGCGTGTCCATTCGAACATGACGTGTGGGGCTCTTCTCGTTGAAGCAAGAAGAGCCTGAACGGCCGACGCCACTCTCGATCGAACGAGTGTGACGAACGGGCCACAGCTTTCACCCTCCCAGCGGCGCCGCACCGATGTGTATCGGATGCGACCGCGTTTCCTCCGAACACTCAAGGAGTGGATCCCATGGACCACCCCAGCAACGCAACCCTTCCGTCCAGCACCAAGGCGGAATCGGGCGATCAACGCCCGGAGAGCTTCATGACGAAGCTCAACGCACAGTGGCACAAGCCCGCTATGCAGTTCTTCGCGGTCATCGTACTCGCGCATTGGGCAGAACACCTCGTACAGGCCTTTCAGATCTACGTCTTGGATTGGCCGATCCCCGAATCGCGCGGGATCTTGGGACTCTGTTTCCCGTGGATGGTGAAGTCCGAGATCCTTCACTACGGCTACGCCATCGTGATGCTCATCGGCATCTGGATGCTGCGCTCCGGCATGGTCGGGCGCTCCAGCACGTGGTGGATGATCTCGTTCTGGATCCAGTTCTGGCACCACATCGAGCACGCACTCCTGCAGGGCCAGGCTCTCGTCGGACACAACCTCTTCGACAGCCCCGTTCCGATGAGTCTCGTGCAGCTCTGGATCCCGCGGGTCGAACTGCACCTCTTCTACAACTCGGTCGTCTTCATCCCCATGGTCATCGGGATGTACTACCACCTCTTCCCGCCCCCCGGCGAAGAGGCTCACGGGACCGGTTGCAACTGTGCATGGACGCCGAAGGCCTCCAAAGGGAAGGTCTGACATGCGTGCCTTCTCGATCCAGCCCCCGACGTGGGGCTCGCTTCTCCTGGTCCTCCTGTTCCTGATCCCTCTCGGCGCGTGCAGCGCAGGCGAGAGCGGCGGGAGCAGTGACGGCCCGAGCATGGAACTCACGTTCGACCCGGCTCCGCCTCGAGTGGGACCGGCACGACTGACGGTGGTGATCTCGAACGCGGATGGTGCTCCCTTGGAGGGTGCGTCCGTCGAGGTCGAGGGCAACATGAACCACGCGGGGATGAAGCCTGTCTTCGGAACCGCCGTGGAATCCAGCCCCGGTCACTACGAGTCGGACTTCGAGTTCACGATGGGCGGCGACTGGTTCGTCGTGGCCAGCGTGACCACGTCCGATGGTCGCAAGCACTCCCTCAAGAGGGATGTTCGCGGCGTAACAGCGGAGTGACCCACCATGTCTCGCCCTTCGGGGACAGGGAGTCGTGTTTTCACGCCTCCCAGGCTGGACGTGTTGCAACTGCCGTGGATCGGAAGATTCCTGCATTGGCGACACGCCAGGCTCTCCCTCCAGATACTGCTCGGTACCGTCGCCCTGATCATCGTCCTGCACGGACTGTTCGGGCCCGACCTCGCCCCCAAGAACCTCGCAACGCTCCTCACGTGGGTGCACTACCGAGGGTTCCTCGTCCTCGCGCTCCTCGCGCTGGGGAACGTCTTCTGCATGGGTTGTCCGCTCCTGCTTCCGCGCGCTTTGGCACGGAAGCTCAAGAGCCCAACACGCCGGCTTCCACGCGCACTGCGCAACAAGTGGATCGCCATCGTCGCCTTCGTCGGCGTGCTGTTCGCCTATGAAGCCTGGGACCTCTGGAGCGATCCGAGGTGGACCGCCGGTCTGATCCTGGGCTTCTTCGCAAGCGCGCTGGTGATCGATGCCAGCTTCCGCGGTGCGCCGTTCTGCAAGTACGTCTGCCCCATCGGGCAGTTCAACTTCCTGTCGTCCATGCTCTCGCCGTTCGAGGTCCGCGCGACGGACTCCGAGGTGTGTGGGACCTGCACGACCAAGGATTGCATCCGCGGAAGACGTGACGAGCAACAGGTCGAGGTCCAGCGTGGCTGCGAACTCGCGCTCTTCCTGCCACGCAAGGTGGGCAACCTCGATTGCACGTTCTGCCTCGACTGCGTTCATGCCTGTCCGCACGACAACGTCTCCATCGCGGCGCGTTTGCCCGGTGAGGAGCTGTCCGTGGACCCGGTCCGTTCGGGCATCGGTCGGCTCTCGCGGCGACGCGACCTGGCCGTCCTGGTCACGTTCTTCTGCTTCGGCGCGTTGCTCAACGCATTCGGAATGGTGGGCCCGGTCTACACGCTCCAGCAGCGTATGGCAGCGGCTCTCAACACCAACAGCGAAGTGCTCGTCCTGGGCCTGCTCTTCCTCGCTGGCCTCGTCGTCCTGCCGTTCGCGGTCCTGGCGATCACGGGCTGGCTGTCCTTGCGACTCTCCAGATCGGAACGCCGGCTGACTCCCCACCTCACCCACATGGTCTGGAGCCTGCTTCCCCTCGGGATCGGAACCTGGACCGCGCACTACCTCTTCCATTTCCTGACCGGCCTCTGGACCTTCGTCCCGGTGGCGCAAGGTGCGGCAGAGGACTTGGGCTACCCGATCTTCGGCGCTCCGAACTGGGGACGCGGAGGAATCCACGCGAGTTTGGTGCAACCCATCGAGCTCGGATTCCTCGGCCTCGGCTTGGTCGGGTCCTGGATCGTCGGTTCGCGCTTGGTGCG
>JAJDEX010000626.1 GCA_029259575.1 Planctomycetota bacterium
GTCGTCGTGCGCGAAGCACGCGACGGTGACCTGGTGCTTCCGCGCCATGCGCTCGATCAGCTGCCAGGTCGTGATCTTGTCCCCACGGTTCGGCGGGTAGGGGACACGTTGGGAGAGGAAAAGGATGCGCATCGTGGGAGCAATCTACCGGACACCTTCGCCGTTCCCGAGCGGGGAGGGGCGAATCCTGGGGACGGCATCGGTTCGCGCGATCAGGCGTGGCGACCCACGAACGTCACCCAGCGGCCGCGTTGCCGGACCTCTTGGACGTCGAATCCGGCGGCGTCGATCGCAGCGCGCGTCGCTTCGTAGTGGAAGATCGGACAGCCGCTGAAGGCGAACCAACCATGGGGGGCAAGGTGCGCGGCGAGATCGCCAGCGTGCAGTTGAATGATGTCCGAGTAGATGTTCGCCAGCACGACGTCGAACGGGCCTTCGTCGGCTCCGAGGACCTCGAATCCGCCTGTACGGAAGTCGATGCCCTGTACGTCGTTGTCGCTCGCCAGCTCCGCGCCCGCGACCTCCGCGACCGGGTCGATGTCGAACGCGAGCACATCCGCGGCGCCGAACTGCTTGGCGACGACCGACAGGATGCCGCTGCCGGATCCGGCGTCCAGGACCTTCGAGCCCTCGACGCCGCGCTCCTGAATCACCTTCAAACACGTGCGCGTCGTCGCGTGGCGTCCGGATCCGAACGAGCCGCCCGGTTCCAGCAAGAGCCGAATCTCGTCGTGTTTCACCTCGCGCACGTCCCACGACGGATGCAGCACGAGCTTGCCGACGCGGAACGGCTTCCACGTCTTGCGCCACGATGTCGCGTAGTCCTCGGGCGGCAGCGCGTGGAAGCGAATGTCCATGCCGATCAGTTCGTCCATCCCGGTGCGTTCGCCGACCAGGTCCAGCGCGGTCCGAATCTGTTCGCGCAACTGCGGCGTGTCCGTGTCCGTGGGAATGAACGTGCGAACGTGGTGGAACCCGTCGGGCGGGATGTCGCCGCCGATGCGCGTCGCGCCGACGGCGACGGACGTGCACGGGCCGAGGGCCAGCGCTTCAGCGACCAGTTCGTGCCACCCGAGGGGTGACGTGACGCGGACTTCGGTCCAGTTCATGACGAATGTCGATTCAATAGGGAACGTCCCCGCCGTCGATCTCGAGCGGACCGGCGGGAGGCTTGCGTTTCGGGACGGCCTTGGGCGTATCGCGCACAGCGACCCGGCGCGGCGGAGGTTGCGACGGGATGACGTCCCCGGCGAAGTTCAGATCCAGGCCGCGGCGTTCGATGTCGGCCAGCATGCCCATGTGCGCCAGGGCTTCGCGGATCACGTGGCCGGTCTCGCCGCGTACCACCCGTGCGCCTCCGCCTTCGCCCGCCAAGGGATTGGCCAGCGGCAGTTCCTTCAGGAACGTGCGGTGCCGCGGATCGGTGATGCGTGGGTCGAGCACGAAGACGCAGCCCTTGTCGGTGCGCCGGCGCATCAAGCGGCCGAAGCCTTGGCGGAACTTGGCCATCGCGCGCGGCAGGTAGATCGACTTGCGTTGGCGGCCCTCGCCCATGGCGGCGCATTGGGCGTGGTGATAGCGATCGGGCACGCCGAAGGGCAGGCGCACGACGACCAGGTACTCGAGCGTCTCGCCGGGGAAGTCCGCGCCGTACCAGAACGTGTCGACGCCCAGCAGGACGGACTCGACGCGATCACGGAAGCGGCCTGCGAGTTCTTCCTTGTCGCTGGATTCCATGCCCTGGTACTCGAGGGGGATGCCCCATTCAGCGAACTGCGGCGTGAGGGCTTCGCCGACCGCACGCACGTCGGCGAGGTTCGTGAACAGCACCAGGATGCGGCCGCGCGTGCGCTCTGCGAGGAAGCTGAGGAACCGCGCGACGTAGTCGAGATGGCGACCCTTGTTCGAGGGCGACGGCGCGTCCTTGGGCAGCCCGATGATCACGCGTTCGTAGTCGAAGACCTCGTCCGCGTGGAACGTCCGTACGTCACGGGGCGCTCGATCCTCGTCGTCGGCCGGGTGGGCGGCGCGGTCGAGACCGAGATAGCTCTTGGCCGCGTCGAAGCTGCCCATGATGTGCGTCGTCGCCGAAAGCAGGCAACCGCTGCCGAGATCGGGCAGGACGAGCCGACCCAGGACCTCATGGGGCTCGACCGGACGCGCGACGAGCGAGATACGATCGCCCAGACCTTCATCGACGTCGTGGAAGTAGCGGCGCGAGAAGCTGGGCGTGTCCTCGACGATCGGCAGCCAGCCCTCGAGCGCTTCGAGCATCAGCACCAGGTCGGCGCGGGCAACTTCGAGCGTGCGTCGCATGCGCGCGGCGCCACGAACCTGGTTGTCCTCGAGCCCGGCGATCAGGTCGGCCAGATTCCCGTCCAGGCGATGCGCTTCCCGGCCGAACAGGAGCCGCGCCGCGACGAGGCGTTCGCCTTCCAGTCCCGTCGTGTATTCCTCGAGCAATGCGAACGTCTCGCGATCGGTGCGATTGCGTTCGGCGATCGCGCGCCAATCGAGGAAGCGGTGGACCTCGTTCTCGAACGTGTCGACGACGTCGGTCAAGCGCTCCCAACCACCGTGCGCGCGTTGCGCTGCGTCACCTGCGGACGACGTCGGTGCCAAGGACGTCGACAGACGCACGAGCGGTGTGTAACGCCCGCGACGTCCCGGCAACGCCAAGCGATTCAGCAGCTCGCGCACGTCCTCGAACTTCAGGACGTGGCTGTACGCCGAGTGCGCACCATCATGCAGATGCTCGCACTCGTCGAAGATGACGTGCTTGACCAGTTCCGACCGCGCGAGCACCAGGGAGTGGTTGGTGATGATGACGTTGGCGCGATCCGCACGTCGTCGCGCCTGAATGGCGCCGCACGTGGCCTTTTCCTCGGTGCCCAAGCAGCATCCCGTGCGCGCGCGCGAGGCTCGGATCAATTGGGACATCGACGTGCGGTAGCGGCGCGCGTCGTCGAGTCGAACGGGCGGGCGTCGCGTCAATCGGTCGAGGTCGCCCGTGTCGTCGGTCAACGCGAACAGCGACAGTGTAGTCCACGCGAACCAGACCTCGGGGTCGTCGCCCTCGAGGGGCGTCGTCTGCGACAGCGCGCGCCAGCAGACGTAGTTCTCGCGCCCTTTCAGTACGCGCACGCTGATGTTCGGCTGGATCCCCGCGCGCGCCAGGGCTGCGAGAGCCCGCGGCACTTCGCGATCCATCGCCTGCTCCTGCAAGGCGCGCGTGTACGTGGCGACGCCGACGCGAATGCCGTGGCGGCTCGCGAAGAGCAGCGCGGGCACGAGGTACGCGAGCGTCTTGCCCGTTCCCGTCGGTGCGTGCACCAGGAGCAACTCGTCGTGACCCAGCGTCTGGGCGACCTGGCGCGCGACCGTGCGCTGCGTCTCGCGGAACATGTCCGCGGCCGTGGCGCCCGTCCCTTCGGCCAGGAGTTCGGGCAGGTGAACCGTCATGACGTCGTCCAACGTCGCCAGGTCCTCGGGCGGGAACGGCAAGTACTTGCCCTGTCCGGTGGGCAGGGGCTCGCCTTCATCGGGTGCGTCGGGATCGGGGACCCAGCCCGGGTCGAGGCCGTAGAGCCACGTGTCCGCCGTCGCGATCGACGTGATGGCGTTGGTCAGCAGGCCGTTGGTCAACCCGGCGGCGACGGGGAAGAGTTCCTGGACACCGTCGGTCCACGACGTCGGTCGATCGACCAAGGACAGGGCGAGCGCCAGTCGACGCGCTCCACCCGGGTCGGTCTCGACCAGGTAGCGCCAAGCGTGGGCGTATCCGCTGGCGGCGATGACGTGGGCGCCCAAGTCCGCCTTGGAGAAACGTTCGACCAACGCACCGGCGGCCTCGACGAGTTCGGTGGGGAAGAGCGCGCGGTCGGGACCCGTGCTGGGTTCCCGGCCGAGTCCGCGGACGAGCCCGTGCCCTTGCAGGGACAGACGGCCAGGCGCAAGGAGCGACGCGAGTTCCGTGATGCCGGTGACGGGCAACGGTTCGCCGGGGGCGCGCATCTCGAGCCAGCGTTCGAAGGACTCGCCGTCGTCGGACACGACGCCCGAGCCTTCCAGGAAGTGACGCAGTTCCGCCAACACCTCGTCCGCATCGGTGGTATCCACAAGGTCGGAGGCCTCGACGCCGAACTCGAGGCGCATGCGGGAGCTGACCGCCGCGCCCTCGGCTCCATCGACGCACCAGCGATCGAACGTCTCCCATTCGCCGTCGACGTTGCGCAGGGCCAGCACCCGAAACACACGATCGAGTTTGGGATCGGGGCCCGTGGTCCACAGGCACGCGAAGGCCGGCGGAGGGGAGTTCTCCCAAGGAAGGGGGACCGATTCCTGGCCCGCGTCAAGGCCCGGAATCCGGTTGGAGGAGTTGGAGGAGCGGCCCGGCACGACGCGAGATTAGCCGAGCCGTCGAAGCCGCGGGGCGGTCCGATTCCGCTTCCTTGCAACGGTCCTGGGCGGGCATTCCAGCGCCCCTGGAACCAAGTCGCGCGGTTTCCGCATCTCGGCTAGAATGTCGGCCCCCCGCCTACGGGCGATCCCCACGAAACCTGCCCCTTCCATGCAGATCAGCGACATCGAAGTCGATGGTTACGAGCGCGTCGCGCGCTGTATCGACAAGGCCTCAGGCCTGCACGCCCTCATCGCCGTGCACGACACCACCCTCGGCCCGGCTCTCGGCGGCATGCGCATGCTGCCGTACGTCAGCGAGGAAGAAGCCCTCTTCGACGTCACTCGATTGGCGCGCGGCATGACGTTCAAGTCCGCCGTGGCCGACACCGGCCTGGGGGGCGGCAAGTCCGTGATCCTCGGCGACCCCTCGATCAAGTCCGAGGCGCTGTTCCGCGCGATGGGCAAGTTCGTCGAGTCGTGGGGCGGCCCGGACGAGGGCGCCGAGGCCAAGAAAAAAGGCAAAACCGGCCACGCGAGCGTCAAACAACA
>JAJDEX010000627.1 GCA_029259575.1 Planctomycetota bacterium
GAGTTCGTGGTGCCGAGGTCGATGCCGATGATCTTGCTGGTGCTCATGGTTCTTGGGTCCCGCCGGTCAGATGGATCCGGGTTGGGAGGATGCAGCGCAATTCAATCGGCGTGCCATCGAGCTAGAGTCGTAACTACATGCAGAGCAAAGACTTAGAGTCGTCACGGGCTCAGCGCGTCCTGCCGATCTGGCAGGGCGCGCCGAGTCGCCTATTCTGGGCTGCCACCCTGGCAGATCCCCTCCCCGGGGGTGGGGCGATCGGAGGCCAGGTTCTTCGAACCTGGCCTGGAAGCCTGCCCGCGGGATCGACGGAGTCGCAGATAGGTCGCACCGCGCCCGCCGGGAGGACCCTGTCGGTCACCTTCCTCCCGGCGGACCTTCGACTCGCCCAGAAGCGGATTCGATCGATCGACCGCAGACATGGGCAGCCTTCTGGCTGATTCGACTCACGCCGCCGGGACGATTGGAGGCCCAAGCCATTCGAACCTGGACCTTCGAAGCTTTAGGGTCTGGCCATGCCTCTCCAGCATGTGTTCGCAGCCGCCCTGCTCGTGGGAAGTCCGATCGGGACGCGAGCCGTAGCTCGAGCCTCCGACCTGGAGCCCCCGCACCCGCCCCTCACCGAAGAACGACCTGAGCGCTCCTGGCAGGACCCGAATCCCGAGTCCTCGCAAGCTCAGGATCGTGACGCCCAACAATGGCGTGACCATGGGGATGCGGAGTTGTCGGCTCAGCGATTCCAGGCTGCTGCGGACGCCTACCGCAAGTCCGCCCAGCTCGCGTTGATGAACGGCGACCTCGTCCTGCGCACGGCAGCGCTTGGGAATCTGGCGATCGCCTCGCTCGAGCTGGGAGACCTGGACACGGCTCGCGACGCGATCCAAGGTGCGATCGAGGCCTGCGAACCCGATGGCGTGCCGTTGACGCTGTGCAAGTTGCTCAACATCGAAGGCGCGGTCCATCAGCGGCGCGGAGACTCGCGGTCGGCCGCAGCGACGTATCGGCGCGCCCTGGAGCTCGCGGACGAGCTCGGGGACGATCGACGCCGCGTCGCCATCCTGAACAACGTTGCCGTGTCCTCGATGAACTGCGGGGCGTACGACGAAGCTCTCCAGTTCATCGCGCGCGTCGAGGATCTGGGCCAGCGTCACGACGACCCCGACCTGCTGTCGATCGCTTGGACGAACCGCGGCGAGACGCTGCACCTGATGGGGCGCCACGAGGAGGCACTCGTCCCTCTTCAGATGGCGCTGGAGGTTCGCCGCGAACAAGGCGACGAACGACGCATCGCGGAGACGCTGATCGGAATCGGGGTCGCGCGCAAGGATCTCGGGCAGACCGACGCCGCGCTCGAGCACCTGCAGGAAGCTCTCGACATCGCCGACCGCCTGAACCTCGGCCTCGATCGCATCGTCATCCTTGCACACCAAGCGGACGTCTACGCTTCCCTCGGCGATGGAAGCGCTTCCTTGGCTGCTGCCAAAGCCAGTCGAGACGCTCACGCCGGAACCGCGGCCCTCGAACGACTGGGCGTCGTCCAGGAAGCTCTATCGCGAGCGCATGAAGCCGCGGGAGACCTCGAACTGGCGCTCGAGTACCAGCGCAAAGCGTTCGAGACGCACGCGCGACTGCAGCACGAGCGCACGACCACAGACCTGCGCGGCCTGCAGTTCGACATGGAGTCCCGGGAAACCGCCAAGCGACGCATGTGGCTGATCGCTGGCGGAGCCGGCGCCCTGGGCGTGATCGGATTCCTGGTCCTTGTGCTGGCTCGCGGTCGACGTCATGCACACCGTCAGCGCGAGGACGCGAACCACTCGCTCCAAGAACTGGAGTCCGCGTTGCAGCTGAATGCGCAAGCGCTGCACATGGCCTCCACGGAACTGGCGGACCTACGTTCCCGATTGCGCAGTCGCGGCGAAGCGGATCTCGCGAACGAGATGCTGCGGCCCTAGAGGTCCGGCGACGCAACCGGACGTCGCCACGGTCAGAGCCCGTACTCCTTGATCTTGCGATAGAGCGTGCGCTCGCCCATGCCGAGCACCTGGGCCGTCTGCTGGCGGTTGCCCTCCATCAGCTCCAGGTTGGACGCGATCAACGCGCGCTCGACTTCGGCGAGGGAACGGCCGGCCAGTTCCATGCCGCCGGAGTGACCCGTGCGCGACGAGGCGCCCAAGATCGACTCGGGCACGTCATCGACGGTCATCGTGTCCCCGCGCGCGAGCAACACCATGTTCTCGATCGCATTGCGCAGCTCGCGCACGTTGCCGGGCCAGTCGTGACGCACCAGCAGTGCGCGCGCTTCGGGGGTCACACCGGTCACGGGGCGCCCGTGCGCCTCGCGGAAGTGCGACACGAAGTGATCGATCAAGAGCGGCACGTCCCCCGCGCGATCGCGCAGCGGAGGCAGATTCACCGTCACGACCTGGAGCCGGAAGAGCAGGTCTTCGCGGAACTCACCGGCCGCAACCATCTCGCGCAGGTCGCGGTTCGTGGCCGCCACCAGCCGAATATCGACCTTGCGCGCCTCGTTGCCGCCGACCTGCATGACCTCGCGCGTCTCCAGGACGCGCAGCAGTTTGGCTTGGGTCGGCAAGGGCATGTCCCCCACCTCGTCCAGGAACAACGTCCCGCCGTCCGCGAAGGCGATGCGACCCTCCTTGTCGGCGACGGCGCCCGTGAAGGCACCCTTCTTGTGGCCGAACAGTTCGGACTCGATCAACCCTTCGCTCATCGCCGCGCAGTTCACGGCGACGAAGTTCTGTCCGGCGCGCGGACTGTTCTGGTGTACGGCCGCGGCGACCAATTCCTTGCCCGTGCCACTCTCGCCCAGGATCAGAACGGTGGCCGCAGTTGGCGCGACCTGGCCGAGCACCTCGAACACACGCAGCATCTGGGGCGAATGACCCAGGATGCCCTCGAAGCCGAAGCGCTTGTCCAGCTGGCGACGTAGCTCCTGGTTCTGGCGCATCAGCTCTTGGTTGTCCGCCCGCAGTCGTACTTTCTCGATCGCCTTGGTCAACTTCGCGCGCAGTTCGGAGATGTTGACGGGCTTGGGCAGGTAGTCCTCGGCGCCGTGGCGCATCGCATCGACCGCGGTTTCGACGCTGGCGTGACCGGTGATCAGCAGCACGACGGCATCGGGCAGAAGCTGCTTCGATTCCTTCAGGACGTCGAGCCCGGAGCGGTCGGTCATCACCAGATCGGTGAGCACCGCGTCGTACGTCGACGTCCGCATGCGCTCGACGCCCGACGCTCCGCCGTCCGCGACGTCGCAACGGTACCCGTCCATCTCGAGGGCATCCGCCAGCGCCTCGGCGTGAGCTTCGTCGTCGTCGACGACGAGGATGCGTGCCGGTTCCCGTTCGACTGCGTTCATGCCAGATCCTCGCTTTCGCCGGATCGACCTGCAACCTCTTGCAGCAACGGAAGGCGCAACGTGAAGCTCGTGCCACGCCCCTCTTCGGAGACGACGCCGATCGACCCCTCGTGCTCCGCGACGATGCGCGACACCGTGGACAGCCCGAGGCCGGTCCCACCTTTCTTGGTCGACCAGTACAGGTCGAAGCAATTCTCGATCTGATCGGGCTTCATCCCCACCCCGGTATCGGTGATCGTGATCTCGACCGACGGACCGTGGCGGCGGACCTGGACGATCAACTCGCCACCGCCGGGCATCGCCTGGCGAGCGTTGACGAGCAGGTTGATGAGCGCTTGGCGGAACGCGCCCGAGTCGATGACGACGTGGGGCAGACTGGACGGCAGTTCGGCGTGCACCGCGATCGAGTTCGCGGTCATCTCGGGATCCATGAACTGCAACACCTCGCGCACCAGGGCGACCAGGTCGCCGGGGGAGCGATTGACCTCTCCACCGCGCGCGAAGCGCAGGAAGTCGTCGAGGATCCCCTCGAGCCGCGAGACCTCCCGTTGCAACGTGCGGACGCGCTTCAAGCTGCGTCGCTCGGTCGGGTTGGGTTCGCCGGAGCGCGTCCAGTCCTCTTCCAGCAGCGTCAGGTTGATCGCCCTCGTCGACAGCGGGTTCTTGATCTCATGGGCCAGACCGCGGGCCAGACGCGTCAGCAGGACGTCGCGTTCGGCCGGCATGGGACCTCCGCCCGGAACAGGGGAGAAGCCCGGCACCTCGGGCTCACTGGTCGAAGGCGCCGGTCCATCCGGAGGGGTAGCGGCGGGCCGCGGGTCGGGATCGCTCATGAAGGTCGCTGGCGGGCCCGGGCCACTCGGATCCGGGAATCGGATGTGGGCAGGCGGGATTCCGGGTCAGGCGGCCGCTAGGCTAAGACGCGGGCCAGGAGCCGCGCCACCACGCGTCCGGGGTTCCGAGCAGCCCAGCCCTTCCCGGCCCCCATCCTGACCATGGCACCTCCGCGCGTCCTCACCCTGCCCTCCGAAGGGGCGCCCGACGCCGAAACTCTCGATGCGCTGCTCGAGGTCCTGCGCGACGGTGGCCTGGCCGCCCTGCCGACCGAGACCGTGTACGGACTCGCCGCCCGGGCCGACCGCCCCGATGCGTTGGCGGCGCTGACGAGGTTGAAGGAACGCAAGGACGACGCCCCCTACACCTGGCACGCATCCGGTCCTGAAGGATTGGGTCCCGTCGCACTCCCGCGCCTCGTGCAACGGTTGACCGATCGCTACTGGCCCGGTCCGCTCACCCTGGTGGTGCAAGGCGTACCGGTGGGGTGCGAGAGCATCGCCGCCGACGGCTGGACGGGCGTGCGCGTTCCCGCTTTCGGTGGAACGCGGGCAGCCTTGGCCCACCTGCCGTTCCCCGTCGTGATGACCAGCGTCAATCGGAGCGGCGCCCCGCCGGCGTGCGACGCAGCGACGGTGGTCGAGCGCTTCGGCGATCAGGTCGCGCTCGTCCTCGACGGAGGCACCACGTCGCTCCAGGAGAGTTCCTCGGTCCTCGCCATCGGCCACGGACGCTTCGAGCTGCTGCGGCTGGGACTCCTCGACCAGACCGAGCTGGCACGCACCGCGGGCCTCCGGATCGGGTTCGCGTGCACCGGCAACACCTGCCGCTCCCCCATGGCCGAGCACCTGGCGCGCCGCGCGATCGCCGAACGACTCGGCACCGGCCCCGATGGCATCGAGACGTTCGGCTTCCACGTGAGGTCGGCCGGCGTCCATGCGGGAACGGGCGCACCGATGTCCGAAGGCTCGGTGGCCGTGCTGCATGCGCGCGGGCTGGACGGCAGCTCCCATGCTTCGAACCCGGTGACGCCGAACTGGGCCGCCGACCTCGATCGGATCTATGCCCTTACCGCCGCGCATGCGCACGCGATTCGCGAAGCGTTGCCGCCCGCACGCGCGAACCGCGTCGAGTTGCTCCTGCCGGACGGCCAGGACGTCCCGGATCCCTACGGCGCCCCCGTGCCCGTTTACGAGGCGACCGCGCGCATCCTCGAATCCGCGATCGAGGACCGCCTCGACGAATGGATCGGCCCGGCGGCGTCCTGAACCGTTCGTGGTCGGGAGCTGCACACGCGCAGTGGGACGAACGCGGCCCTTCGCAAGATCCCGGACGGGCCCCTAGGCCTGGGAGCACAGGACCGCATGCGCAGCGGCTGCGTCGGTCGTCGCCAGCAAGCGCGTGCGCACGTCCTCGTTGCGCAGCACCAGAGCCACATCGGACAGGGTCCGGATGTGCTGCAGTTTCTCGGCCAGCGGGATGACCAGGAGCACGACCACGCGCGCGGGTTGACCGTCGATGCTGTCGAACGGCAGCCCTTCCTCACGGGACACGATGCCCACGCATCCGATCACGCCATCGAGGCCTTCGACCGCGGCGTGCGGGATCGCGACGCCGTTCTCGAATCCGGTCGACATGGAACGCTCGCGGTTCAGGACCGCCTCCCGGACCTCGTCCAGGCGCTCGGCCGGCAAGCGACCCGTCTCCGCCAAGTGCGAGACCAGCGCGTCGATGCCGACCCACTTGTCCCGCGGGTCGAATCCGAGGACGAGGTCTTCCGCTTGGAACAGATCGCTCAAGAGCATGGCCCGAGTGTAGCCCTTCCGCCGGCCGTCCACAGGATCCCCACCCAAAGCACATCCAAAACCCGAAACACGCCCAAAACAGAAGGCGGCCCACCGAAGTGAGTTCGGTGGGCCGCCCGTGCAGGTCACGTTGGACCTTCAGCTCAGGTCTTGGACGCGGCGGACTTGCCGAACCCCATCGCTTTGCCCAGACCGATCGCGACGAAGGCGACCAGTCCGGAGGCCAGCGCCCCCATCTTGGCTTCGCCCTGCAGTCCGAGGTCCTGGTAGGCCGCACCGGACACGAAGAGCGCCACGGTCAAACCGAGTGCCGCGATGAACGCAGCCATCAGGAGGTCACGGTTGTTCATGCCGTTCGGCAACGGGAAGCCGATCGCCTGAGCCAGCAGCCCGAGACCCCCGATGCCGATGGTCTTGCCGATGACGAGCGCCGCGAGGATCGCATAGGTCAGCGCGCCGACCTTGCCCATCACGACGCCGGCGTTGGCCATCGCGAAGAAGAACAGTCCGAAGTCGACGAAGAGCTTGGTCTGATGCTCGTAGTTCTCGAGCGGTGAGTGGCCCATGCCGAGGTCCTCGGCGGTCTTCTCACCCATCACGTCGATCTCGTCCTCTGCCGAGAACAGCCCCGTATCCCGACGGGGTGCGGGCAGGAACGGCACGATCGGCACGAGCGCGAGCGCGGGGTGCAAGTGCGCTTGCATCAGACCGACCCACGCGAGGGCGCCGGCCACGAAGATGTAGGGCCACCAGGCCTGGACGTTCTTCTTGCGCAGCGCGAACGCCACGGCCATGCCCGCCACGACCAGTCCCAGCCACATCGGATCCGCCGGATGCAGAGGATCGCCGTAGAAGATCGCGATGATCACGAGCCCGATCGCGTCGTCCGCGACGGCCAGGAGCAGCAGGAAGTTCACCGCGGGGTGGGACTTCCCGAACACGGTGCGCGCCACGAGCCATGCCAGCGCGATGTCCGTCGCGGTCGGGACCCCCCAGCCATTGATGAGGTCCGACCAGCGCTCGGGCGAGACCGCGTCGTAGCCGCCGATGCCCATCGAGCGGAAGAGGAACATCGACGCGAAGAACACGCCGACCGGCCCCACGACGCCACCGATCGTGGCGATCAGCGGGTTGATCGCCTTCTTCATGGGGTTCAACGAACCGCCGGGCAGGCAGGCCTCCGTGATCTCCTTCGCGGCGATGCCGAAGAAGAAGACCATGAAGATGTCGTTCACCAGGAAGTGGATCGTCAGGTGATGCCCGAGGATCGAACCCGGGAACGACCACGGCGGATGCGCCTCGTCCCAATGCCCGAACCAGTGGTGGTACCAGTCGGGGGCCAGGTTGGCCGCCAGCAGCGCTGCGGCCACGCCGATGATCAAGGGGATCGAGAATTCCTGCAGGTAGCGGACGACTCCGCCTTTGGATGCGTCGTTGGACACGTGGGGTGGGGTTGGGTTCCTGGGAGACGGCGGCTGGAACGGCCACCGGCGGGTGCGGAGTCCGAGAAGATGCCGATTCGAGGGGGCCCGGGGCAAACGACTCCCGCCAGGAATGGCGCCATCACCCTGCAGGGTCCGACGGGAGTTGGGTCCGCCCTCCTGAGGCTCGCACGCTGTTCGAACGTGCTTCGGCCCCATCTGAGGCCCCGGGAACCAGGGCGGAGAACTCGGGGGTCGAGGCTCGGGCCTCCCGAGGAACCGCCGATTCCCGTACGAAAGGGCCCTGATGTCGGGAAGGATGGTCCCCGGGATGCGTCTTTGGGTCGTGCGTCCCTCTGGGCTTCGATTGACTTGCCCCACGGCTGTCCC
>JAJDEX010000628.1 GCA_029259575.1 Planctomycetota bacterium
CCATCCACCCGCCCCCCCTCCGGGGGCGGGTGGATGGCGTCATCCGACCAGCGTGATTCTGTAAGGGACCGGTACTGAACAGTGCCTGGCACCGTACTGCCCGTTACTCGCCGAGCCAGCGTGGCAACGATCGTCGTCGGCGTGGAACTCCAGCAGGCAAGTACGTACCCGCCGGCAACACACCCGTGCAACGCACCAACGTCGTGCCGCGGTGGGCGAGGTGCGTCAACGCCATGCCGCGTTCCGGTTCGATGCGCACGAGGTCCGGGGAGATCGCGAGGCCGAGTGGGCCGTCCTGATCGTAGGGTTCCTCGGCCAATAGCAAGCGCGCCAATGGCAACGCGGCGAGGTCCCCGGCGCGCACACCCTTCGCATGCCATGCCGCACGAACCTCGCGCGGCGTAGGACCGTCCGTCGCGGCGACGACCTTGAGCGAGCCGACTCCGGCCTCGAGGACCGCTTCGATGGCAGTCCGCGGCGCAAGCAACACGTCCACGTTGCCGTCGGCGACGCGCGCCAGCACGGTCTCGACATCGGGCGCCACCGTCTCGACCGCGGTACGTGCTGCGCTACCACCGCCGGTGAGTGCACGCGACAGGAATCCGGGCACCGCACCGACGACGACGCGCGCGTCACGCTCGGCGACGCCCAGGACGTCCAAGGCGCGCGCACCCTGCTGACCTTCGAGGCGCGCGTCATGCGGGGTGGATTCGATGTCGACGAAACCACCGCCGACGGGTACGCGGTCGACGTGCGCGACGGCGTATCCGCGTTGCAACATCGCGCCCCCGTTCGAACCCGACAAGGCGAGCGCGAGCTTGCGCGACGCGGGCCAGAAGCGCTTCAAACGTCCAGGGTCCGGCGTGGGTCGCAGACGCGTCGTGTCGAGGCGCAACAGCTGACTCACGGCGAGCGCCGGGATCGGGTCCAGGTCGGCCAGGCTGCGCACCTTCTTGGGGTCGATCCCCGCGCGCTCCAGCACCTCGCGCCAGTGCGGGATCAGCGGCCATTCCTGGCGCGCCTGCCGGACGAGAGCCCGGGCCTGGACTCGTTCGACGTCGGCCGCCGAGGCCCGCGCGAGGGCCTGCCAGGTCTTGGGAAGGCCCATGGGAGGGAGGAGACTGCGTCCTGTGGGCTCAGGGCTCAAGGGGGGAGCCGTCCTGGTCGACACGAAGGAAGGGACACCCTTCCCTCGCGGCCCTCCGTGGCCCACGAGAACGTCCCCAGGCCCCCATGATCCACCCCTCGGAACCGAATCCTTTTCTCCCCGTCGGCGCGACCTCCCTCGCGGAGACCGACGGTCCGTCCGAGCGCCCGCGCACCGTCCTGGTTCTGGGCGGCGGCGGGATGCGTGGCATGGCGCACATCGGTGTGCTCAAAGCCATCGAGGAAGCGGGGATCCAGGTCGACGCGGTGGTGGGGACCTCGATCGGCGCGCTCATTGGCGCGATGTACGCGGGCGGCCTGTCCGTCGCCGAGATCGAGCCGTTCGCACGTCAGTTGAAGAAGGACGACTACTTCAAGCTGAGCACGCTGCGCATCTTGCTCAAGGGCCATCGCACGCCGTCGCTCTATCAGGGCCAGCGGTTCCACGACTCGCTCGAGAAGGTGCTGCCCGTCCGCTCGTTCGCGGACATGAAGATCCCGTTCTACTGCAACGCCGTCAGCCTCGAGACCGGAGGCTCCGTGTTCTGGGGCTCGACCGGGTTCGACGACGTCGACGTCATCGACGCCGTCTACAGCTCGTGCGCCTTGCCCGCCGTCTTCGAGCCGTTCGAGCACGGCGGCAACCACTACATCGACGGCGGCATCGCGGACCCGGTCCCGTTGCGCTTCGCGAAGACGCTGTCGCCCGAACTGTTGTTGGCCGTCGACCTGACGGTCAAGGGCACCTACAAGTCGTACGGCTACAAGAAGCGCGCGTTCGGCACGCTCTTCCGTTCGTTCGAGATCGCCGAGGAAGTGCTGGTCGAGCACATGCTGCACCTGCACGCCGGTCCTGGCGTCGTGCTGATCCAGCCCAAGGTCGGCCACCTGCACCGATTCGATTTCGAGGACGTCAGCGAGGTCATCGAGGCCGGGCACATGGAAGGCCGCGCCGTGCTGACCTCGAACGTCGCCACGCGCGACCTCGTGTCCCAGGACATCGTCGAGGGCATGGCCTGCCCGGCCGTTCCGCGCGACTACGTCACCTTGCACATCGACCCCGCCCGTTGCATCGGATGCGGCATGTGCCAGGCGGTCTGCGAGACGGACGGATTCTGGGCCCAGGGCGGCCTGGCCAGCGTCCGCAAGCAGCGCAACTACGATTGCACCCGCGATCACGCGTGCGCCCGGAACTGCCCGACGAACGCGATTCGTCTGGGCAACCTGTAGGGCCCACGGAGCCGAGGCGGAAGCTGCAGAGCACACCTCTTCCGAACAACGGATACGGGGCGTGGGCGGTAGAATGCGGCCCGCCATGAAAGCCCTCCCCGCACTCCGCTCCGTCTCCCTCGTCCTCACCGCCACGGTCCTGTTCGGCTGCCAGTCGAACGAGCCCCGAACCTCCGCGTCCCTGCCGACCGGCAAGGACGCCGTGGTCCTCCAGGAGGATCCCTACCAGGACTCACCCGTCGCGGGCGCGCTGCGCCGAGCCGACGCCGCGCTCGACGCGATCGTGGCCGTCCCGGATGGCGAGCGTACGTACGCGAACACCCTCGGTGCGCTGGACGACACGGTCGCCGCGATGTTCCGCGACGCGCGCATGACGGGGTTCCTGTCCGACGTCTCGACCGACGCCGCGGAGCGTGAGCTCGGTCTGCAGGCGAAGTCCGACATGAGCAACTGGTTCACGCGCTACGTGAAGCGCGAGGACCTGTACGCCGCGATCAAGGCGTTCGCGAAGATGGGCGTAGCGCTCAGCCCCGACCGCGCGACGTTCCTGGAGGACACCTTGCGCGAGTTCCGCCGCGAGGGCATGGACCTCGGTGCCGAGGACCGCACACGACTGCTCGCGATCGACGAACGGCTCAACGAGTTGGGCCTCGAGTTCTCCTCGAACATCGCCGACGACGAGACGGTCGTGCCGCTGACCGAGGACGAGCTCGCCGGTGTTCCCGAGTCGTTCTTGGCCTCGTTGCCGCGCACCGCCGGCCTGGTCGTCGTCGAGATGACCGGCTCGAACCTGGGACGCATCCTGAGCACTTGCGACAACGAGGCGACGCGCGCCAAGGTCGTGCTGGGTTACGGCCGTCGCGCCGGCGCTCGCAACGTCCGCGTCATCGAGAAGATGATCGCGTTGCGCGCCGAGAAGGGGCGCATCCTGGGTTACCCGACGTTCGCGGATTCCGTCATCGAGGACCGCATGGCCAAGAGCGCCAACCGTGTGCGCGAGTTCTACAAGGAGCTGCGCCCGCGCCTGCGTCAGAAGTCGCTCGCCGACTTCGCCGAGTTCGAGGCGGCCAAGCGTGAGCACACGGGCGATCCCGAGGCCGTCCTGAACTCCTGGGACGTGTCGTACTACCGCTCGTACCTGATGCGCACGAAGTACGCGGTCGACCAGGAACAGGTGCGCGAGTACTTCTCCATGTCGAACGTCCAGGCCGGCATGTTCGACGTGTATCAGCGTCTGTTCGGCCTGCGCTTCGAGGAGATCACCGAGAAGGCGCGCTCGATGGGGCGCCCGATGTGGCACGAGGACGTGGCCCTGTACGAGGTCTGGGACACGGCGACGAACGAGATGCTCGGCGAGTTCTACCTGGACCTGCACCCGCGTGCCGGCAAGTACAGCCACGCTGCGCAGTTCCCGCTGCGCTTGCGCAAGCGCTGGTCCGAGACCCAACTGGACACGCCGCTCGTCGCGCTCGTCTGCAACTTCACCAAGCCGACGGCGGACCGCCCGGCGCTGCTCAGTCACGGCGAGGTCGAGACGTTCTTCCACGAGTTCGGCCACTGCCTGCACACGATCCTGTCCCGCGTCGACATCGCCTCGCTCGCGGGCACGTCGGTCGCGCGCGACTTCGTCGAGGCGCCGAGCCAGATGCTCGAGAACTGGATCTGGGACCCGACCATCCTGGCCGGGTTCGCCAAGCACTACGAGACGGGCGAACCGATCTCCGAGGAACTCGTCGAGGGCATGATCGCCGCCCAGAACCTGGGTTCGGGCATGAGCGCCGAGGGTCAGGTGTACCTGGGCATGATGGATCTCGCCTTCCACTCGGACCCGACCGGCGAGGTCGACACCAGCGCTGTCGCCGAAGCCACGTACCGCGAGGTGCGCCTGTTCGAGCCGATGGAGCACGTCTACCGCCAAGCCGCGTTCGGTCACCTGAACGGCTACCAGGCCGGCTACTACGGCTATCTCTGGTCGCTGGTCTACGCCCAGGACATGTTCAGCCGCTTCCACGCCGAGGGCTTGATGAGCGCCGACGTGGCGACCCAGTACCGAAGCGAGGTCCTGTCCCGCGGCGGCACGCGCGACGAGTTGGACATGGTGCGCTCGTTCCTGGGTCGCGAGCCCAACTCAGAGGCGTTCCTGCGCCACCTCGGACTCGAGATCGACTGAGTCTCCGTCACCTCGGACTCGAGATCGACTGAGCGCACTTCCACGTTCGGGCCACAAGGGCCAAGGCATCGGGCGCGGTCTCACCAGAGACCGCGCCCGATGTGTAGGCAGCCTAGGCGCCGTCCGCTTCGGGTCGTTGCAGGCGACCCTTGAACGACTCGAGGTTCGCGACGTCGTCCTCGCTGAATCCTCCGGTGTTCTCGTGGGACGGAACGTCGTCGGGTTCCTGTTCCCGGCGCGTTCCGAACGGATCGAAGCCGGGAGGTGCCCCGGTGCTGCTCGCACCGAAACCGCCGGTGGCCGCTCCACGTTGCTCGGCCATCTTGCGCAGGAAGTTGGGCAGGTCGCCCAGATCGAACGCGCCTTGTCCAGCGTGTCGCAGACGTGCGCGCCACACCTCGCGCGTCCCCGAGATCAACGTGAAGACGCCGATGATCGGCAGGACGAAGTTGGGCAGCACGAAGCCGGCGACGATCATGCCGATCGCCATCCACTTGCCGACGCGCGCGGTGATCTCGGTGGCGGGCAGCCATCCGTGGTTGCGGGCGAGTGCCGCCTGGAGCACCTTGGCGCCGTCCATGGGGAAGGCCGGCAGCAGGTTGGTGAGTCCCAGGAACAGGTTCACCCAGGTCGCCGTCTTGACCAGATCGGCCGGAGCTTGGAGCGAGAAGAATCGATCCGACGTCTCGTGTCCGCTCGCGCCCAGCGCCATCCAGACGCCCCAGGCGAGGACGGCCAGAATCAGGTTCGTGACGGGGCCGGCCAGGGCGACGCGCGCCTGGATGCCCGGATCCTCGGGCATGTCGCGCATCATCGCCACGCCGCCGAGCGGCCAGAGCGTGATGTCCAGGACCTCGACGCCCTCGCGCTTGCCGATGAAGGCGTGCCCCAGTTCGTGCGCCAGGACCGACAGCGTCACCATCGTCAACATGGCGAGGCTGCCCAACAAGGCGGGCCAGCTGCCCTCGCTGAGGCCCGTCCAAATGCTGACGAACGCGATCAACCAGACGAGCGAAGGCTGAACGCGGATCGGGACCCCGCGCAGAGAACCGAGGGTCCAGGCGTTGCGCGGGCCAGAGGGGAATCCGAAGGACATGGGGGGAGGAGCCGGGGCTCCCAGGCAGGGTACTACGGAAGTCGTGGCCGTCGGTTGCATCGACCTTGTCAGAACGCGTCAAAAAGCCGATCCAGGCGCCGGAACGATCCCTGGACCCGTGCTGGACGCGCTCTTCCCGATTCCCACTGCGTGCAGAGCTGGACCGGGTTGTGGGCCCTCGACGGGTGCACTTCAAGGTTTTGCCGATCGAGATCGTGCGAGCCGACTTCGATCGCGACGGTAGCCAGAGCCCCGGGGGCGCATGCGGGAGGCATCTGGGCTACCTTCGGGGACGCTTCCATGAACATCGACGACGACGTGACACAGCCGTTGGTTCTGCGGGTGGATCTGGATGCCTGGGGCGCCCGGGACCGTCCCGCGGAGGGTGCCGTGCAGCTCGCCCCTTGGTCCCACGTGGATCCATTGAAGGCACGCATCGGAGCGCTGGCCGGTCCCGCCCTCGCGCTGGCCACCTTGCTCGACGCCGCTCCGGACGATCCGCCCTTCGTGCTCAGCGTCGGTCCCGCCGTCCAGCGCGGCGTGCCCACCGCTGCGCGAGCGACGGTCCATGCGCGTTCGCCTTTGACGGGTCGGTTGGCCGAGGGGCAGGTCGGGACGGATCTAGGGCGTCGCCTGGCCCGGGTCGCCGCGGCTCTGGTCGTGTCGGGACGCATCGATCGACCGGGCGCTGCTTTGGTGATCGACGCACGAGGCGACGCGCGCCTCGTGGTTCTGCCCGCGTTGGTCGGAGCGAGTCCCGAGACGCGTCGCGCTCTGCTCGAATCGCATCTGGGTCCATGCGCGGTCCTGCGTCCAGGGCCGGCAGCGGAAGCGGGCGTGCCGTTCGCGAACCTGGCTGCGGGCGGCGATCCCGCGAGCTTCACCGGTCGTGGTGGAGTGGGACGCGCACTGGCCGCGCGCGGACTCGCCGCGATCGTCGTGACGGCCCCGCCGATCCCCGATCGACCGGTGCCCGAGCTGACCGCCGCGCTGCTCGCGTCCCCGCGATTGGAGGCGCGCATGGAGGGCGGAACGCTCGAGCTGACGTCCGCCTTCGCTGCCCGTGGAGACCTGGAAGGCATGGACGTCGACCACGCCCACCGTTTGGAGGCCCGCGCGCGCGATGCGGCGGGGTCGCGCCATGGTTGCAAAGGCTGCCCGACGCCTTGCGGGTGGTCGTTCGAGGAGCCTGGCCGCGAGAAGAGCGGCGCACGGTTCAGCGCCGTGCGTGCCTTGGGCGTGGATCTGGGCCTCGAAGAGCCGACCGCTGCCTTCGGACTGTTGGCGCGCTGCAACGACCTGGGGCTGGACGCGCGCGAGGCGGCGGCTCGCTTGGCGGGCCGCGGGAACGAGGGGAATCCGACCGCGCTGCAGGACGACCTGCTCGCCCTCGCACGCGGCACGTTCGGCATGGACGCGCCGGTGGCCGAGACGCCACGACCCACGCGCGACCTGGCCGCTGCTCTCGGTCAACAAGCCGGCGCGCGGGGCGCCGAACCCCTGCGGTCCTTCCCGTTCCTGGTGGGGGACGGCGCGTCCCGGCGGCGCATGCAGCGGTTGCTCGACCCGCTGCCGATTCCCGTGAACGCCGAGCGCGCCACCGACCCGGCGGGCAAGGGCCGGCTCGTCTGGTGGCACGAGAACCTGGTGGCCGCGCTCGACGCTTCGGGCTTCTGTGCGTTCAGCGCAGCAGGCTTGCTGGACGACGGCGCGACCGACCTGAACGGGCTCGCGACCTGGACGTTGCCCGGCGCGCGGGAGGCGATTCCGGACGCGCGCGATGCGGCCGAAGCCTTGCTCGCCGTGGGGGCGACGCTGGACGGGTGGGTGCGCGAGTTGCACGAGCACTGGGGTTGTGCGGAACGCGTCGTGCCGAGCGAGCTCGAGACGCCGTCCTTGCTCGGTGAGTACCGGACGTGTCGCGGCTTGGACGCGTCGGGCGGCCGGACGCCGAGAGCGCGGGCGAGCCTGGGATCACGGGAACTGCTCGACCTCTGGCGCGGCACGGACGTGGAGCACGTCGAGGACGGCGCGCAACGGGACGCCGCATCGGCCGACGTGGGTGGTCGCGAATCCGGGTTCGTCCACATTGGCGCAGGGGGAGCCCTGGGGCGCCGCCTCGGGCCCGCGTTCGATCTGGAACTGGATCTGCCTGCGCCGTTGATCGAGGTCCTGGCGGCCGTCGCCGATGTCCGTCCGGACGCAGCGACCTGGCTGGTGGCAGCTGGAACTCCTGTTCCCGCCGTCTGGCGCCGTGGCCAGACCCTGCCTCCTGAGGCCGAGATCCATACCGGGGACCACCTCGAGCTGGTTCTGGTCGTATCGGGCGGCTGATCCCCTTGTGCAGGGGACCGCAGAATGCCGATGCTCTGCCTGTCATGACTCGTTTGCTCGTCCTCAAGACCGGTGCCCTGGGGGACGTGCTGCGCACGACCTCGGTGCTGCGCGGCCTGGCCCAGGCC
>JAJDEX010000629.1 GCA_029259575.1 Planctomycetota bacterium
CTGGACTCCACGTCGAGGATGTCCGCCTGGCGAAGGAACGACGGGTCCATCCATGCCCAGGCTGGCGGAGGATCGTCCTGGACCGGAATGGTCGGGGGTGCGACACAGGATCGCACGCCGATCGAGGATCGATCGGACCCCCAAGTACGGTGACGCTTCCTCGCGTCCTCCAACCGGGGGCCGACCGATCCGGCCGCGACGTTGCGTCAGCTCCGCCCGTGGCGCCGATCGACGCTCTTGTCGTGAACCTTGCGGAGTTGGGAGATCAAGCGCTGAATCGCCTCGCTCAGGGCTTCGCTGAAAGCACTGCGGCGGACGTCGGCCACCAGGGTCGCGCCGTTCGCGACGGTCGCGACCAGTTCGACGTGGTGGTCCAGTTTCTCCCGGCCCAAGATGGCCTGCACGCTCGTCACTCGGTCCTGATAGCGCTCCAAACAGCTGAGTTTCTCGGCAACAGTCTCCCGAACTTGGGTCGGGTAATCGTGATGAGGGATGGCCACATGTGTGTTCATGTACGTCTCCAGGCTGACGGGATAGGGGAAAGCGCTTCGGGAGCGCCGCGTCCACTCTTGGACCGGCTTCGCCCTCCGTTCCAGCTCGACCCATGAAGGAACCCCATGCAGGCAGGGGGGAGCAGGAAACGTTCGGAGATGCGTTGGAAGCGAACCATGGGGTCCGGATCCACCTTCCGCTTCCTCCCTCAGGAGGTCAATACGGAGTCCCGATTCGAGCACCGCACGCCGCTCCGCGGGCCCACCAGGCCAGCCCCCGCGTTCCTGAAGGGTCAGTCTTGAAACGTCCCGGGAACCCCGTGTGGACCGCGGTCGCGCCCGCCGAAGAGGCGTTCGCCGTAGAGCGCGCGCAACAGGTACAGCCCACCGGCCGGTGCGCACATGCCCGTCTCCTCACGCCGTCCGCTGAGCAACGCACCGCGCACGTCATCGACCGTGAGCTTGCCGATCCCCACGTCGATCAACGTCCCCGCGATGTTGCGCACCATGTTGTAGAGGAAGCCGTTCCCCTGCACGACGAGCGCGAACCGCTCGCGCCGCACGATCCAACGAATGCCGTGGACGTTGCGCACGGTGCTGGCACGGCGCACGGTCGGCGTGTTGCCGAACGCCGCGAAGTCGTGCTCCCCCACCAGCACGTTCGCGGCCGCGCGCATGTTCGTCAGGTCGAGCGCGCGCGGCACCCAATGGACGTACTGCGCCCCGAACGGAGGTCGAAAGAGCGCGGTCGACACGACGTAGAGGTACCGCTTGGCGCGCGCATCGAAGCGAGCGTGGAAGTCGGGACGACACGTCTCGAGGCGACGCACGACGACGCCGTCCTCCAAGTGCGCATTCAGCGCGAGCCGCAACCTGCCGTCGTCGAGGCGCGTGTCCGTTTGCCAGTGCGCCACCTGACGCAGGGCGTGCACGCCGGTGTCGGTGCGCCCCGAACCGTGGATCAGGACGACCTGGTCGTGCAACGCGGCGAGTCCGTTCTCGACGGCGGCCTGCACGGAATGGAACCCGTCCTGCCGTTGCCAACCGAAGAATCGGGAGCCGTCGTAGGCGATCTCTGCTCGAACCGTGCGCATCGTGCGCGCATGGTACGTGGAAGCCGTGGCAGCTTGGGAGCGCGGCCTTGCCGGAGTGCGCGGTCCCAGGACCGACGCGGGCCGTTCCTACACGGGGCCAGAACCTAGGCCAAGATCCGCGCCGGAATCGGGACCCGCCTCGGCTCAGTCCTCGGCTCAGTCCTCGGTGCCGACCTTGGCGCCGGCATCTACGTCGGCATCGGGGCCAGGATCTAGGCCGCGGACGACGCGGGACGGCGCCGGGCGTAGGAGCTGGGGATCGACAGCTCCAGGCGGTACTTGGCCACCGTGCGTCGCGCCAGGTCCAGCCCCTTGCCGCGCAGGGTGTCCGCGATCGCATCGTCGGACATGGGCTTCGTGCGGTCCTCGTCCTGGACCAGAATGCGGACGGCTTCGCGCACATCGTCACGGGCGGCCCCTCCGGCTTCCGACTGGAAGAGAGCGCGCAGGAGGACGATGCCGTGGGGCGTCTGCACGGACTTGCCGGCCACGGCACGACTGATGGTGCTGACCGCGAGCTCGAGTTCCGAGGCGACCTGCACCATGGTGAGCGGGCTGCGATGCCCCTCGCCGTTCTCGAGCCAGTTGAGTTGATGCTTGAGCACGGACCGCGCGACGCGCAACAGGGTCACACGACGTTGCGCGACCGCTTCCACGACCGCGCGAGCCTCATCGATGCGACCGCGCAGCCAGGTCAGCTCCTTGCCGGCGCGGGCCAGCCCGACCAGGTCCTCGTCGAGACTCACGGTCGGCAGCACGCCGCGTTCGAGGCGCACCTCGAAGCCGTCCTCGCCCTCCTCGACGACGAGTTCGGGAATGAGCGCGGGCGCGGCGCTGTCGACCAGGGCGGCGACCGGCCTGGGATCGAGCTTGGACAGGCGTACGAGCAAGCGCGCCAACTCGTCGGTCGACACCTCGAGCGTCCGCGCGACCTGGCCGTGGCGACCTTTGGCGAGATCGCCCAAGTGACGTTCGATCAGTTCACACAGATCGAAGTAATCGGGATCGGTCGGCTCGAGCTGCAGCAGCATCGCCTCGAGGGCATCGCGCGCACCGAGCCCCTTGGGCTCCAGGTCCTGCAGGCCTGCGATCGCGCGACCGAGCATCAGCTCGCCGCCCGTCATGTCGGCCTGCTCCGCCAGTTGCAGCAAGGTGCCGTCGTCGGTGGACAGGTGCCCACGTTCGTCCAGGCAACCGATGAGGAACCGCATCCAGACCGCGACGTCCACGTCGACCTCGAAGGCCATCAACTGGCGTTCGACGACCTCGCTGAGGCTGGGCGGTCGCTCCGGCTGGCTCTCCAACCAGGCGGCGTGGGCCTCCGTACGGGCCTGACCAAGGGCGCTCGATCGACGGTCCGGGGCGCTGTAGGACAGCACAGGGTTCTCCTCCGCACGGGCCTCGAGCCACGCGGCCAACTCGGTCGCGGGCAACTGCAGGACATGGACGGCCTGGAGCTGACGCGGTTGCAGGATCTGACGCTGCTCGGTGCGCAGCGTGAGACCGGCCTGGAGGCCGAAGGAACGATTCATGGGCGAACCGGCGGGGAGGCCGTCTCGAGGGAGGGAGGAGGGAGCGCGGTGGAGCGCGCACCCGGACCTATCGTCCCGATCCCGGAATACGTTGAGGGGCCAGTCCCCCGGTTGGCCCCGATTTTGCCCTCCCCCCAACGGGACTGGCCTGGTTGGCTCCGCAACGAGCCGAAGTCCCGCATACGGGCCCATCCGGCGGGGTCCGGCTCGGTCCGATCCCACGCCAGGGCCCCGAGAATGGGGGTCGGGCGGGTTTGCGGAGCGAACTAGGCCAGTCCCTAGGTGCGGCGACGGACGGGGCGCCGGCCCTCGAGGGCGTCCTCGATGATGCCCCGGTGCATGTACTCGATCGCGCCACCCGCCGGCAGCCCGCGCGCCAACCGGGTCACGATCAGTTCCTTGGAGTCCAACGACTCGACGGCCTCGAGCACGAGCGCCGCGGTCGCCTCCCCCTCCGCATCCGGATCGGTGGCCAGGATCACCTCGCGCGTCGTCCCCTCCCGCAAGCGCTCCAACAGCTGGCGCAAAGTCAGGTGACTGGGGTCGGTTCCGTCGGCGGGGTTCAACGCCCCCATCAGAACGTGATAGCGACCGGCGAAGGTGCCGGCGCGTTCAATGGCTTCGACGTGGCGGGGTTCTTCGACGACCGCGATCAGTGCGGCGTCGCGTTCGGGGTCCGCACAGATCGAGCACGGGTCCGCCTCGGCCACGTTGCAACAGATGGAGCAGCGCAGGGCTTCGTCGATCGCGCGCTCGATCGCCCGCGCCAGGCCGCGCGACTCCGGGTCACGCAAGACGTGGAACGTGAGACGTTCGGCGGTGACGGCGCCCACGCCGGGGAAGCGTCGGAACGCTTCGATCAATCGTTCGACCGGTTCGGGGTAGGCCACGGGGATGCCCCTCGATCGGGCTAGAAGAGGCCCGGCAGGTTGAGCCCGCCGGTGACCTTGGCCAGACGTTCGTCGCGCAAGCGCGTCGCTTTGGTCAGCGCATCGGAGACTGCGGCTTGCACGAGGTCCTGGACCGCGTCCTTGCCGGAGTTCCACGCCGCGTCGCTGATCGTGATGCGTTGCACCTCGCCATCGCCGGTGGCCTGCACTTCGACGAGCCCGCCGCCCGAGGTGCCCTGCACCTCCTGGTCCGCGATCTCGGCCTTGGCCTCGTCCATCGCCTTGCGCATCTTCTGCGCTGCGGCGAGGAGGTTGCCCATCTCACCGAAGGATCCACCACTCATCGTTCGTCCTCGATCCGGCCTTCGAACATCTTGGCGACTTGGTTCGTGAAAGGGTCCTCGCGCCCGGGGACCGCGTTGTCGGCGTCCTGGAGCTCGAGCTCGATCTCGCGACCCAGCGCGGTCGCGATGGCGCGCTGGCACGCCTTCTGATTGCGTCGGTCCTCGAGCATCGGCCGCTCCATCGGGTTGAGCCCCTTGAGCTGCACGACGGCCAGGTTCTGTTCGAAGCGCACGAGCTTGCCGCGCCGCTCGACCATCGTCCCGAGGGACGGGGACATGTCCTTGAGCTCGTCGAGGAAGCCCTGCCAAGCATCGCCCGCGCTGGACGTCCGCACACGCGCCGGTCCGGGTGAGGGAGCGCTTGCGGCAGGTGCTGGCGCAGCGTTCGGTATGGGCGCAGCGTTCGGTATGGGCGCAGCGTTCGGTGTGGGCGCAGCGTTCGGCATGGGCGCCGGGGTCGCCGCGACGGGCGGTGGCTGCGGCGCGGGCGCGGGCGCGGTCGGTGCAGCTGCCGGTACCGGTGCGTCCTGCACGGGAGCGGGCGCTGCTTGTACTGGCGCTGCGGGCGCAGGACTGGGTGCTGCTGCGACCGAGTTCTGGCGCGGAGGAGGAACGAAAGCGGGCGGTCGAGCGGGCGCGGAACCCGGGGCGGCCGCGGGCGCGCCGGTCGTGAGTCGTGACTCGAGCACGGCGAGGCGCTCGGCCAGTTCGGCCATGTCCCAGGCCCCTTCCTGGCGGCACATGTCGAGCAGGGTGACCTCCAGAATGACGCGCGCGTGCGCGGGCAGGAGGCGCATGCGCTCGCGCGCGTGGAGCAGTTCCTGCAACCAGGCCTCCGCGCGACCCGGACCGATGCGCTCGCCCAAGCTGGCGAGGGCCAGCCGCTCCGGCTCACCCGAGACGATGCCGTTCAACATCGGCGCGTCGGCGCCACAGAGGTGTGCCAACAACGCGGCGCGCACGCGGTCGAGCAAGCCACCGATCAGCTCGGTCTCCGCGCCTTCACCTTGCGGCAGGGCCACGAGCACCGCGCCACGATCCCCGATGGCGGCCGCCTCGAGCACCTCGAGGTGCCCGGCGCTGGACTCGTCGAGGCCGGCGCAGTCCGCGAGGGTCGGTGCTTGCCCGGCCCCCACTTGAGAGATGAGTTGATCGGCGAGCGACAGCGCATCGCGCATGCCGCCACGGGCACGCCGCGCGACCTCGCGGGTCACCCCGGCCTCGCAGGTGATGCCTTCGGCGGCCAGCACCTGGTCGAGTCGCCCGGCGATGACGTCCTCGGGCAACGTCGTCAGCTTGAGCACCTGGCAGCGCGACAGGATCGTGTCGAGCACCTTGTGCGGTTCCGTCGTCGCGAAGAGGAACTTCACGTGCGGCGGCGGCTCCTCCAGCGTCTTCAGCAACGCGTTGAACGCCGGCTTCGAGAGCATGTGCACCTCGTCGATGAGGTACACCTTGAAGCGCGCGCGCAGCGGCACGTACCCGGCCTGGTCGCGCAGCGCACGCACCTGATCGACGCCGTTGTTCGAAGCACCGTCGATCTCGATCAGATCAACCTCGGCCCCCTTGTCGGCCGCCAGGCAACGCTCGCAGACGCCACACGGATCGGCCACGGGCCCGGACTCGCAGTTGAGTCCCTTCGCGAAGATCCGCGCGGTCGTCGTCTTCCCCGTACCGCGAGGTCCGGAGAACAAATAGGCGTGTCCCACTCGCCCGGCCGCGATGGCCCCAGCAAGCGTCCGTTTCACCCCTTCCTGACCGACGACCTCGGCAAAGGTGCGCGGCCGATACTTCCGCGCGAGCACCAGATAGCTCATGCCCCCATCCTACAGCCCCCCACCACGAATCCCCCGACCGGAAGCCCCCAAACTCCGCAGATCGCCCGTCAACGGTTCTTGGAGTCCAACCGCTTGCGCACGGCGGAACTCGACAGCTCGCGCAGCGCGTGACGACCGATCCAGCGCGACGAATCATCCTCGGACTCGGCCAGGCGTGCGGAGGTTCGGAGCGCAGCCGCATGCAGCACGAGGTTGCGCTTGCCCGTCGCGCGCAGGGCCATGTTCACGGCCTTCTTGACGAAGTTCCGCTCATCCTCGGCCGCCGCCTCGATGAGCTTCAGACCCTCGAGAAAGGAACGGTTCGGAGCCCCTTTGTCGTGAACACTCAAACTCCAGATCAGAGCGAAGGCCGCCCGCTTCCGAAACTCCAGCTTGGCCTTGGCCCACTGCGGAACCATCCTCCATGCGTACCGGGAACGATCGAAGAGATGGAAACAGGCGGAGTCGACGATCGCCCAGTTGTCGAACTCGGCGGACCACGCATTCAACTGAGCGAGCGTCACCTCGCCCGGATCATCGATCATCGTGGCGAGCATGCGAGCTTCGTACCGCCCGGTCGCCCACAACTGGAGGGCCAGACCATGATCGGTCCCCAACCCCTTCGCCATCGACTTGAGGACCCCCACCGCAACCCCGAACGGCTCTGCGGCAACGATCCCATACCGATCGAGCGCCCGAACCTGCGCCCTCGTCCCACGCCGTTCGAGCTCACCCAGGACGGCCCCCAAACCCGTCGCCCCATCGCCCTCGGCGCGACCTCGAATCGACTTCTTCTTGGAGGGAGGCATGGAACAGGAATCCTCGAACGCTCGCCCCATCCTAGCCACATCCACCCCCGTTGAAGAGCCCCACCCTCGCGACGAGAGACACCGTGCCGGAATGTCCAGCGCCTACCACCCCAGAGGCGAACGAATCACGAAGTCCCATGCGCCATGCCGCAAGGTGACAAGATCACCACGCGCCCGGTTGTGACTCCCGCCTCCCAGGCGGACAACTCAAAATCTCCCGTGCGTCATGCCACCGCCCAACGAGATCATCAGGTCTGAGTTCGACCCCCGCCTCCCAGGCGGACAGCCCACGTCACCCGATGCCTCTTGCCACCTCGGGACATACGGTGCCAGGCACTGTTCAGTACCTGGCACCGTATGTCCCCCCTGACCCTAGGTGTGACCCCCGCCTCTCTGGCGGACGAATCCCACTCACCCGTGCGTCAGGCCACAAGGAGACA
>JAJDEX010000630.1 GCA_029259575.1 Planctomycetota bacterium
CGTCGCCCCAATCCGGGTGCGGTGAACCCAAAAGAACACTGCGATGACGAACACTGCGATGACGACCGCATCTCCGTCGGCACCGCGCACCGTCTCACGATGGTTCGCGAGCGCCCTCCTCGCCGCGACGGCCACTTCGGCTGTCGCCCAGGCCGCGCCCGCTCCCGTCCAGGACAACCTGGACATCCAGATGTACACCCGCGCCGAGGACGGCGTGCTGCGCGCCGCGATCGAGATCGCGATCGACGACGGGTTCCACATCTACGATTCGTTCCTGATGAACCCGGACGCCGTCGGGCTGCCGACGTCGTTCGAGGGCAAGGGGGATGGGCTGACGTGGGGGGACTTCATCCTGCCCAAGCCGCATATCGTCGAGCAGAGTCCGGGCGTCTCGATCGAGGAGCACACCGGGACCATCGTCGCCTACGCGGCCGCGGCCATGGCGAGCGAGGCGTCCGCCGGCAACGCCGAGGTGCGCATCGACGGTCAGATCTGCGACGCGAACTTCTGTTTGATGTTCGGTGAGTCGTTGAAATCGAAGGGCAAGGGCACGGACGCGATGTTCGCCGCCTTTCCCGCCAAGGCACTGCCCGTCACCGAGGCGGTGGCCGAAGGTGTTGGCCAGGACGACCACGCGGCCGAGGAGCTCGAGTTCGACTGGGAGCCGTCCTTCGCCTTCGAGCACATCGACGCGCGCCTGATCCTCACGACCGACTACACCAACGTCGAAGCGCGCATCCAGGTCGCGATGGACGAGGGCTATCACGTCTACCACGGTCCCGACATGTCGGACCTGGGCGGCGAGGACGCGATCGGTATCCCGACGACGCTTTCGTTCGAGGAGAACGACATCGCATGGGGTCCGACGGTCTATCCCAAGCCGCATGCGTACACGGACGGAACCGGCGCGGTCGTCCAGGTCCACGAGAACAAGGTCGAGTTCGTCGTGCGCGGTGTCGTCGGTCCCGATGGGGACGTCGAGGCCATCGTGGCCAAGTTGAACGGTCAGATCTGTGATGACAACGCGTGTTTGTTGATGGGTTTGACGCTCGAGGCCGACGAGGTCAACGAGGTCGACGAGCTGCCACCATTAGCGGTCCAGACGTTGGACGACGAGGGTGTGGTCGAGGGTGTCCTGGTCGAAGGAGCTGCGGGCCCGGTCGAAGGGGCCGTCGGCGGAACGGGCGAGGACGAGCCGCAAACACCGCTGTGGCAATTCCTGCTGGAGGCCCTGTTCTGGGGCTTCATCACGCTGCTGATGCCCTGCACCTATCCGATGATCCCGATCACGATCTCCTTCTTCACGAAGCAGGCCGCGACGCGGGAAGGTAGCGCGCTGCCCCTTTCGCTCGCTTACGGCGCAGGCATCGTCCTGATCTACGTGCTGATCGCCGTCGCCGTCGGACCGACGATCGTCATCTGGGCCGTCAACCCGTGGTTCAACCTGTTCATCGCGGTGATGTTCATCGTCTTCGCGCTGTCGTTGTTCGGCTGGATCAACTTGCAGCCGCCCGCCTTCTTGATGCAGGCCGCTGGCAAGGCGAGTACGACCGGCGGATACCTCGGCGTGTTCCTGATGGGCTTGACGCTCGTGTTGACGTCGTTCACCTGTACGGCACCGTTCGTCGGAACGCTGCTGGCGCGCGGCGCAGGGGAAGGTTACGGCCGCATCATCATCGGCATGACGGTCTTCGGTCTGACGATGGCGACGCCCTTCGTCTTCCTCAGTCTGTTCCCGAGTCGCGTATCGAAGATGCCGTCCGCTGGAGCCTGGATGAACACGCTCAAGGTGTTCCTGGGCTTCGTCGAGATCGCTGCGGCCTTGAAGTTCCTGTCCAACGTCGACCTCTCCTGGCATTGGGGCTTCCTCTCGATGGAAGTGTTCCTCGTGCTTTGGGGCGGAATCTTCATGGTTGCGGCCTTCTTCCTGCTCGGCAAGATCAACCTGAAGGGCGAAGAGGATGGCGCGATCGGCCCGGGTCGTATGGTTGGCGGGCTCGTGACGTTCCTGTTCTCCGTCTACTGCTTCTTCCTGATCGGCGGATTCAAACTCGACCCTCTGATGGCTGCGTTCGCGCCGCCCTATTCGACGGCTCCAAAGACGGTTTCGCTCAGTAGTGGTGGCCCGGCGGAGAGCTTCTACGAAGAGGGGCTCCACCCGATCATCAAGGACGACCACGACTTGGCGCTCTCGGACGCGATCGACAAACACAAACTGGTGATGATCAACTTCACCGGGGTGTTCTGAGTGAACTGCCGCATCATGGAGCGCAACGTGCTCCCTGCCGAAGCGGTCGCTTCGGAACTGAACGCGCACTTCATCGAGTCCCGTTTGCACACGGACCAAACGGACGTCCCCGAGATGGCCGAAGTCTTCCGCGACTTGCAGAACGAGTTGACCAAGAGCTTCGCAGCCCCGACCTACGTCGTGTACGACCCGGTCGGCGAGCAGGTCCTGGGTGTCCACAAGGGCGTCATGTCGGCCGCGGCCTTCGTCGACTTCCTGCAAGAGAGCCGCGCGAAGCTCAACTGAGCGGTCGGCGGACACGAGATTGCGGGCCCGGATCACTGACGTGCTCCGGGCCCGTTGTCATGATGGTCCCATGTCCGCGAAGCCCGAACTGTCCGGCGATGGCCTGACGCTGCGCCCTTTGGGCCTCGAGCACGCCGCCGCCATCTTCGCCGGCTTCGACGATCCGGAGTCGAAACGACTGACGGGAACGACCCAAGACATCACGCTCGAGCAGTGCGAAGCGTTCTACCGTCGCGTTCCGAACGACGCGAGCCGCGTCGACTACGGCATCTTCGAAGACGCGAACCCGGAGCGCCTGTGCGGCGAACTCGTGATCAACGAGATCGACTGGCAAGCACACACCGGCCACTTCCGCATCGCCATCTCGAACCCGTCCGACCGCGACCGAGGCCTGGGCCAACGCGCGATCCGCATCCTGTTCACGCACGCCTTCGACCAGATGGGTTTGCAACGCATCGACCTCGAGGTCTACGCCTTCAACCCGCGCGCGATCCACGTCTACGAGAGCCTCGGTTTCGCTCGGACAGGCCTGCAGAAGGCCGCCCTCGAATGGGAAGGCGAGACGACGGACTTGATCGAGATGCAGCTGACGGCGGAGGCCTATCGTGGGTGAAGCCGCCGTGGTGAGGCCCTGAACGGTCAGGGAAACGTGACCTCGATGACGTTCGAGAAGTTTGCTGAGCTACCTGGGCTGGGCAGCGGGGGCGTCTGATCGCGGTACCAGCATTGGAAGTACAGCGTGGATCCGGGCGTGATGACCTGGCCGCTAGGGCTGAACGGGAGCTCGCTCGGCACGTCGAAGCCGAACCCCGAGGTCGAGGTCCCCACGATGTTGACCAGATCGCCGTTCGCATCGAACTGGCCCAGGGAGTTCAGCTGGGCGAGCCCTTGGATCGTGGCGACTTGAGGGTTGTAGCGACCTTGTGGATTCCCGAGGCAAAGCACGCCGTTGAAGACGCTCAAGTTGGCGCTCCCATCGGAGGACACAAGCAAGAACCCGAATTCACCGCTGGGACCATCCTTGGCATCGATATGCAGATCGCTCCCGACGCCGGAGCCGAATGAACTATCGTTGAGCTTGACGTAATCACCCAAGAAGTGATCGCTCGCCGGATCACAAGTGACGTTGATCAGCGGCACGAAGACTCCATCCGATCCGAAACAAAGGGCCTGGGCCGAGCAGCAGATCCCGTCGCTCGTGCATGTCAAGGAACCCACGGGTCCCGAGAACTCGAGGATGCCACTGTGGAAGCCGATGTCCGTCGTCGTCACCGTGTTGCCGGTCACCGTCGTGCCGCCCGTCAGCCCCGAAAGAACGACGGGCGTTCGGTCGAATACGAAGTTCGTGCCGCCCGGGGCGCCGCCGGCGCCGCGCCAGGAAACGCAGTAGAGGCGCAGGTTCGAGATGGGTGGGCTGAAGGTCGCTGTCCATGACTCGGACGTCGGGTAGCCGCGGCATTGAGTGTTCCCGAACAAAGGTGCAGCCGCGTAGTCGGGTCCCGACAGGTCGAAGCTGCCCAGGCTGGAGGGCGGGCCCGAACTCGATATCGAAATCATCGAACCATCGAGCGTTCCGAAGTCTCCGCTGATCCAGCTCGTCGTCAGATCCTGGGACGACGCTGCGGACGCACTGCCCAGTACCAAGAACGCTGCGAGCAAAGAGTGACGGGTGCGTTGAGAGAGGGAAGTGGTCATTGCAGGGTCCGGGTCGAGTCGAGTCTCTGTGGGGTGCACGCTTGGCGCATCGGTGTTGGAGGACAGGTCATGATGGTCGCGGGCTCCCGATACCACCAGCCGATCGGCCCTAGGGTCCATTCGAGCTCATGTCGGGGTCGACCGTCACCATCAACTCGACGCTTGGAGCTCTCCGCTCGTCCCGAATACTTGCTCTCGTTCTTGGCGATCCAAGCCTCACGGATGTGCGACGGGTCAGGCAGAAGGCCTCTTACAAGTCGCGTCCTTACCGGGTGACTCCACGCGGCCTGTGACGCGCCCGTGACAGCGTCGTTGGGAGGTTGCCGTACACTCGACGCATGCGGAATCTAGCCCTGACGGTAGTCCTCTGCGCGCTTGCCAGCTGCGCTGCTGACGACACCGCTCACGTTGAAGAGGGTTTGATCACGGCGGCAGGCAAGAGTCGTGAGCTCATGGCGGTAGCCTTCATCGACGAGGTCCATTCGATGGAGTTCGATGGACCCCAGGGATTCCGGAAGGTCGTGACTCCGGTTCACGTTCCACTTGGGCGGCACGTCGAATCGTTGTCACGTATTCGTGCCTGGACTCGTCCTTGGCCACCTGGGGTCCTTCTCGTAGGAGACCTGCCCGACCCGAACAGCGTCGATGCACTGCGCGAACTCCTCAAGAGTCCCAATCCCGATGTTCGCGGACTGGCGGCAGAGTCTCTCGCGACGTTTCACGTGCCGGAGGATGTGGCGCGGATCGCGGCGCTCCTCGGTGATGAGTCTCCAAGTGTTCCCGCGCTCGACGAGGTGCGTCCGCCCAAGTCGATGGTCCGTGATCCCTCTGCCTTGGAGCCGAATCCCGATGCGCCAGACTGGCGCTTGGATTGGGTTGAGCGCAGCGTCGATGGCTACGCCCGAGCCGCGCTGGCATTGATCACTGGAGTGCAGCTTACGGCGGCCACGTTTCCGGAATGGTGGTCGCAACTCGGAGAGCCCCGTCATTCGCTGTGGCACTGGCAGCATCGAATTCACAAGGCCATGACGGAGATCGACCGTGAAGTCTTTGGAGACCGAAGCGAGGAGAACTGGAATCATGAGGCTCGCATGCGGGAACGTGACGAACGCAGAGCTCGAGCTCTGGACGACTTGACCGAAGAGCTCGCAATGCTTCCGGCGGAGGTTCATGCGAAGGTCTTGCTGCTGGCGAGCACCACTCACTGGAATCAGTCCGA
Source organism: Planctomycetota bacterium (assembly GCA_029259575.1). Taxonomy (GTDB): domain Bacteria; phylum Planctomycetota; class UBA1135; order UBA1135; genus JAJDEX01. Next base: position 5,448 of record JAJDEX010000630.1, read on the forward strand.
ACTATCTGGCGAACCCACTGTGATAGGGCTTCGCTCGAGGCAAGTGCCATTGCCCAAGGCTCGCCTCCTGGAGTTGTTGGAGGGGAAGGGGCTGTGGCCGGATGTCGATTGGGACGGCAACGACGCGCTGTTCGAGCGGTTGGTCCAACGGATCGCCTTGGCATCTTCCGTTCATTTTGGGCCAGCGGAGTCCAACACTCTTCAAGCCATTGCTAGGGCCAACCGGAATGAGGGCAGTCCGCGGTTGCGGGATGGCGCTCAGGAGGCAGCGCTTCTGATCGGCGCATCTCGTGTGCTTCCTGATGCAGACCCGGGCGATCTCGACCGTATCGGAACGCGGGACGGCCTCTTGCGCGAAACGCTGAGGAGCCATCCCGAAGCAGCGGTGCGGAGCTTTGTTGCATGCGAACTGCTGCGCGTCGATCTGGCGCGCAACCTCGAGTTCGTCGCCCAACAGGCCTTCTCGGAGCCGGACAATTCATATGTCCTGAGAAGTGTCGTGTACGAACTCGGAGTCGAGCCCGTGACGGACGCAAAGCGTGATGCGCTGCGATGGACACTCATGGACGACCGGTTCGTGCGACATTGGCTGTGCACGGAACAGTTTGGGGAGTCGTGCTCAGCGAGACACGCCGCTGAGTCGACCCTCAAGAGAGTCACCGGTCAGCATGTCCTGACCTCAACAGACACTCAGTTGCTGGCAAGCGAAGATGACGGCCCAGAACACTTGCTCCACGTACTTCGTCGTATCGATCAAGTTCTGCGGTAGTCCGTCGCAGAGTCTCAAGAACCCGGTCTGACGCCAATATGTCCGTGACCGATCGTACGAGGGTGGTATGCCGAACATGTTGCTCCCCACACTTCTGCTTGCCACCCTTCAGGCGGGAAGTCCCGCACAAGAGCCCCAGGTCTTCGAAGAACGGTGCGTCGTCGTGGACTCTGGGCGTGGCCGAGCCGCGACGCGCGTGCCCATTCCGGGCGTGACCTTCGATGTTGGCACCTGGACACCCGAAGGCGGCTATCAGGTTCAGCACAGCTGGATAGCCGACGAACGGGGGGTCGCTTCTGGCTTCGTTCGCGTTCCGGTCCAGGAGGATGCGCGTGTTTGGGCGTGCCCCGTGACCTCGGGACTGCAGCAACGCAAGGCCATCGCCAGACAATTTGGTGAAGAGTGGCGAGTCCAACCTTCATTGGTCGAAGGCGCAACCGCTCGAGGTCGCATCCTTGACCCCAACGGGCAGTCGGCGACGGGCGAGCTTGTCTTGTTGCACCAGGGGCGGGTCGTGACTGCGGCCGTTCATCAATTCCTGGAATGGTCCAACCGGTTCGAATTGCACTTCACACAGACGGGCATCCACGAGTTGCGCGCTCGTTCAGAGGATGTAGGGACCGCGATACAAGCAGTGAATCTCGACTTGAACGATCCCCCCCAAGATCTCGTGCTCCAACTGCAAAGCACAGGTTCCATCTCGGGCCGATTGGTGGACTGCGATGGAATGCCGATCGCAGATCGTTGGGTGCTTCTGACACAGGACGCTTCGGATCTTAGGCCCAACACCCGCTCGTCGTCCTGGCCATGGATCATGGACCCAGCAGGTCTGCGCAAGCACCAGGTTCTTACCGATCCCCTGGGAGCCTTCGTTGCGAACGGACTTGCACAGGGCTCCT
>JAJDEX010000064.1 GCA_029259575.1 Planctomycetota bacterium
GGCGGACCACCTGGTGGATGAGCCTTGCGATCCTTCTGGACTACGCGAGTATGGATCTCGAAGACGCGCCCCCTTGGTGCGCGCGGCAGCTCACCATCTGGCTGAAGGCTCACCACCACGGATCCAAGGTCCCGACCCCTCCCACGCGCACGCAGGTGAAGGACCTCTCCACCCAGTTGGACGAACTGCCGAAAGGAGACTTGGCACACCTCCTGGGCCCCGTCCGTGAGGTCCTGCACGAGGCCCTCTGAGATCCGCCTCCTACGGGGCACCGGCCTGTCGGAAAATCCAACACCTGTCGGGTTGGTCCACAGCTGCCAGAAGTGAAAATCAGTGTTCTAGGGGTCGCCAAGGCCGATTTCAGGCTTGGCACGACGGTTGCGATAGGGGCAGAGCTCGAAGGAGCTTCCCATGCAGATCCCCACACTCGCACTCGTCCTGGAGACGCCGGCTCGCGCTGGTGGTCCGGACCTCACGCGCTACTTCACCGTCGTTGCGATCCTGGTCGTGGCCGTCGTCGGTCTCGGCTGGGGCTTCCGCCGCGTCGTCGCCGGAGCCATCAAGCAACGGTCGTCGAAGCGCTCCTTGCAGGTCGTCGACGTGCTGCCGCTCGGTGGCAAGCGTCAGCTGACCGTTGTGCGCTGTTACGACCGCACGTTCGCGCTCGGCCTCGGTGAGAAGGACGTGACGCTCGTCGCCGAGCTCGATCCGGTCTTCACGGCCGACGAGGCGAACGAGCCGGAGGCCGATCCGATGGAGCGCAACTTCATGGCGATGTTCGACTCCGCCAAGAAGCGCATCGCGAAGGCGAAGCCCGGCGCGCAGGTCGACGTGACCGAGGACGCGCCGCCGCCCACCCGTGTTCAGGAGCTGGTTCGATGAACCGCCTCCTTCCCATTCTCTTGATGGCGATCGCGACCCTGGGCTTCTCGTCCGGGGCGTTCGCACAGGACGGAGCGCCCGAGACGCTCACGACCCAGGACGCGCCGCTCGTGGCCGCGCCCGGGGCCGAAGCCGCCGGTGCTGGCGCCACCATCAACGCGCTGCTGGAAGGCAACTCCGCCGAGTCGGAGAGCTCGATGTCGACCGCGGTCGAGATCGCGCTCTTGCTGACGGTGCTGTCCCTGCTGCCGGCCGTGTTGATCACGATCACCAGCTTCACGCGCATCGTGATCGTGCTGTCGTTCGTGCGTCGCGCGCTGTCCGTCAACGAGCTGCCGCCCAACCCGGTCATCATCGGGTTGGCGTTGTTCCTGACGATGTTCGTGATGGCGCCTGTGGGTTCCAAGATTCACGACGAGGCCTGGGTGCCCTATCGCGCCGGCGAGATCACGACGGCCGAGGCCGGGGACGCCGCCTGGGGATCGCTCTCGAAGTTCCTGTTGGCCAACACGCGCCAGTCCGAGCTCGAGCTGTTCGCCGACCTGTCGACGTACGGCGACGATACAGGCGCTACGGATCTGACCCGCGACGAGGGCGTGCTCTTCGCCGCGGACCGGTCCGAAGCGACGTTGTCCGACGCGGGCGTTCCCGAGTCGTACACCGAAGAACAACTGCCGATGACGGTCGTCATCCCGGCGTTCGTCCTGAGCGAACTGAAGACCGCCTTCCAGATGGGCTTCCTCTTGTTCCTGCCCTTCCTGGTGATCGACCTCGTCGTCTCCAGCGTGCTGCTGTCCATGGGCATGTTCATGTTGCCCCCGGTGATGATCTCGACGCCCATCAAGGTGCTCGTGTTCGTGCTGGTCGACGGGTGGCACCTGATCTGCGAATCGGTCGTCACGTCCTTCATCACGATGAGCTGAACCATGGGCGACATCGACCTTCAAATCATCGACCTGGCGCGCGACCTGCTGATCACGACGATCGTGGTCGCCGGCCCGATCCTGATCGTCGGCCTCATCGTCGGCGTCGCGGTCAGCCTGTTCCAGGCGCTGACCAGCGTGCAGGAGCAGACGATGAGCCTCGTGCCGAAGATGCTCGCCGTCATGGTCGTGACGCTGCTGATCCTGGCGCCCGCGCTGCAGCTGTTGACCGACTTCACCTCGCGCGTGCTCGATCGCCTCGTCGACTTCGGTCTTTCCTGAACACGCCGTGAACGACCTCCTCTCCCCCGGACTGATCGAAGGCTTCGGCCTTTACTTGGTGAGGACCAGCGCGCTGGTTCTGGCCGCTCCGTTGCTTGGCGACGGCGCGGTGTTCCAGGGTTACAAGATCGGACTGGTCGGGGTTCTGTCGGTCATGTTGTTCGCCGCAGCGGGCGCACCGGCCATCGGCGACGTCGAGACGTTCGACTACGCACTGCTGGCCGCGCGCGAGGTCGTCATCGGCCTGTCGCTGGCCTTCGTGCTGCACACCGTGATGCTCGCCGTGCGCGTCGCGGGTGAGCTGATCGGTCACGAGATGGCCTTCAACATGTCCAACGTCGTGGATCCCTCGACCGGCATCTCGACGCCGCTCGTGACCCACATGTACGAGACGCTCTTCCTGCTGACGTTGCTGGCGGCCGACGGGCACCACTGGGCGATCCGTGCGCTGGCCGAGTCGTACGAGCGCGCGCCGATCGGGCACCTGGGTTCGGTCGAAGGACTGCCCAGCTTCGCGCTCGGCCTGTTCAGTCAACTGTTCGCCGCGGGACTCACGTTCGCTGCGCCGATCCTGGTGCTCTTGATGTTGGTGACGCTGCTGGTCGGCCTGCTGACGCGCGCCGTGCCCCAGATCAACGTGCTCGAGTTCGGCTTCAACCTGCGGGTTGCGGCTGGTCTGGGCGGAATGCTCCTGTTCGCGCCGTTCCTGGCGCCCGCCATGGATGTCCTGCTCGGGCATCTGATGGACGGTCTTGAAGCGGGCCTGAACACCTTGGAGGTCTGACGTGGCGGACCAAACACCCAAGGACGAGAAGACCGAAGAGGCCACCGCGCGCCGCATGGAGGATTCGCGCGAGAAGGGCCAGGTGGCGTTCTCGAGCGAGATCATGGCGGCCACGACCTTGGTGTCGGCGGTCCTCGCGATCCTGTTCGTGGGCGGCACGTTGGCGAACTCGTCGGCGCTCCTGCTGGAGAACGGGATCCTCGAGGCGGGCCAGATGGCCACGCTCGAACTGGACCTCGATGCGGTCGTCACGTTCCTGAAGACGCTGACCGAGTACGTCGTGCCCAGCTTCCTGATGTTCCTGGCGCCGATGATCCTGGTGACCTGGATCGCTGCGTACGC
>JAJDEX010000631.1 GCA_029259575.1 Planctomycetota bacterium
GAACTCCGGCGCCTTGATCCGCGGAACGATCTTCCATCTCGAGGGCCGCCGCGAACCGGTCGGCGTCGTCGGGGAACGCGTCGGCGCTGCGGTCCGTTCGGTGCTCGATCGCGCACGGGACGCGGGGGAGCCTCCGGCGCGCACGGCAGCGACCCTGGCCGAGGAGCGAATCAGCGCCTGGCGTGCCGAAGCGGGCACCTGAGCCACCTCGCGGCAAGATCCGCGTTGGGGAGGAGGGACCAGCCTTGCACACGTACCCGGGGAAGCCTAACCCTGGAGGCTGTCCGCACCCGCACAGCGCCATGATTCGACTCTTCGCTCTACTTCTCGGCCTCGCCTTCGTTCCTGGGCAGGACGAGACTCCGGACTCCTCCACGGACTCGACCACTGGCTCGATCTCGGGCGAGACTTCGACGTTGGCCGCCTCCCACGAGCAGGTCGCCGCGAAGCTGAAGGACCAACAGTCCGGGCTCTGGATCGACCGCGGCGAGACGCGCCGGCCGCTGTTCGTGCCCGATGCCGAGACGCTGAACTTCTCCGTGCAGCTCAGCGTCGAGTCGTTGATCGACGCCGACGTCGGAACGTTCGTGTTGTCCTCGGGGACCGAGCCGTTCCGCCGGGGGCTGCCCAAGCCGGGCGAGTCCGCCGACGAGGGCGAGCGCGCCGCCTGGATCAAAGCGGTCGGTGATGGGGGAGCCCTCGGCTACTCCGTCGATCAGACGATCGAGACCCGGCTGCTGCCCCAGGCGTGGCCGCGCGGCATCTATCGCGACACGCTGGCGGGCAGTTCGCACAAGAAGCGCGAGCTGATGTACGGGGACAAGCAGGGCGAGCTCCAGTCCTGGTACCGCTCGAACCATCACTGCCACGGTTGCGATCGGAAGGAACACTTCGTCGAGGCGTCGTTGTTCTCGAGCGAAGGGCACTGCAACGGATGCAGCCGCGGGGAGCATCGCATCTGGCTCAAGCCGATCACGCAGAAGATCCCCGAAGGCGCCATCGACATGTTGTCGGCGGTCTTCCTGGCGCGCGCGATGGTGCGCAGCGAGATCGACGAGTTGCAGTTCCCGATGTTGCAGAAGCAGCTGTGGTGGGACGTGACCTTGGCACGCGGAGACGTGCGGGACATGAAGGTCCCCGCCGGGGTGTTCACCTGTCGCCAGATCAAGATGTCGCCCACGGTCCCCAAGGGCGTGGACAACACGGACAAGTTCAAAGGCCTCTTCGGGATCCACGGCACGCTGTCGCTGTGGGTGCACGAGGTCACAGGCGTTCCGGTCGTGGTCGAAGGCATCGTCCCGATCGGCCCGCTCGACTTCGACGTGTCGATCGAACTGTCGTCGTTCTCGGGTACGCCCAAGGACTTCGCAGCCAAGCAGTAGGTGCCCGAGGGGCGGCTCGGGCTCCTCGAGTTCTTGCTGACCGAGCCTCCGGATGCCCTGGGAGGGTATCGGTCGGATTGTCGGTTTCGTGGTCGATAGCGGAGCTGTTGTGCCGCTATACATAGGAACGCAAGGGGTGGACCCGCTAGGGGTGGGCCTGAACCGATCACGAGACATGACCATGACACCGAAAGAACCTGACGTGGACCTGATGCCCGGCACCCTCGACCTGATGGTGCTCGGCGTATTACGGGCTGGCGCCGATCATGGCTATGCCATCGCGCGACGTATCGAACGTGCCAGCAAGGATGCGATCGGCATCGAGGAGGGCAGCCTCTATCCCGCGTTGCATCGCATGCAGCGTAAGAAGTGGATCACGTCGGAATGGGGGATCTCGGACAGCGGCCGACGCGCGAAGTTCTACACGCTGTCGGACGCGGGGCGGAAGGAGCTCGACCGGCGCAAGTCACGTTGGGAGGCCACGACGCGGGCCGTGCGGCGTGTGCTGAACGTGGGGGGGGTCGCATGAGACGTCGCTCGAACCGCGCAGAGCGTTCCGCGCTCGAACAGGACATCGCCGACGAACTCGCGTCGCACCTGGATCACTGTGCCGACGACCTGGCCAGCGCTGGATTGTCGTTGGATGCGGCGCGTTCCGAAGCGCGTCGCCGCTTCGGCAACACGGACACCATTCACGCGGCTTGTCGTCGCGAAGACCTCTACGAGAACTACCTGATGCAACAACTCACGATCGGACTCCTGGCCTTGATGCTCGTCGGCCTCGCCTTCTTCACCGTCCGTCAATCGCACGCGCAGGCCGTGGAGCGCGAGCGCATCACGGAGATGCACGAGCAATTGACCACGTTGAATGCGAACTTCCTGGCCCTGCCCGAGGACACATTTTCGGGGCTCCAAATGCCTCCCGAGGAGCCGACTCGTCCGGAATCGGGATGGGTGTACGACGTCGGGGACACGATCGAGATCGTGGATTCACTGAACCCGATCACCTTTGGCCAAGCCGGTCCGATCCGTGTCGAGCCGGATGGCCAGGCGCTCTTCCCCGACGCCGGTTGGGTCATGGTCGCGGATCGCAGTCGCCAGGAGTTGGAGCAAGAACTGCGACAACGCTACAAGGTCTACTACGCCCAGATCGAGCCGCGCGTAGTGTTGGTTGCCCGCGGGGGCTTCTCCCGAATCACCTTCAGGTAGGCTCTGGATACACCTGCACGCACACTGTTCGGTGCGCTAGGTCCATGAGGAATAGGCAGTCCGGGTCGACGTCTTGTCGAGGATCGCTGCAGGCGCGAAATGTCGACAAAACGCAGTGGTGCCGGGCCGAGAGCGCGTCGCTCGCAGCACGGAGTGGACTCTGAGTTAGGCGTTCACTTCGTCCGCGGGAACCAGCGATTCGGGGCGCACGGGCAGCGGCACCAACGTCGCGGTTCCGGGACCTTCGCCCAGGCGGAAGACGGTGCCCAGCTCTTGGTGCTTGCGCTTCACGTACGCGAGCACGAGGCCCGCATCGAGCGTGAACGAATAGGCCCAGCTGGTGACGACGCCGAGGTCGCGCCACTCGCCGTCCTGGTCCTTGAACAGTCGCGTGCCACGCGGAACCGGCTCGTCGACATCGACGCGCAACGCCATCAACCGCTTGTTGAGCCCGCCGTAGGTGTCGATCTTGGCGACGACCTCCTGGCCGATGTAGCAGCCCTTGTCGAGCGAGAACGCATCGAGCCAGCGCGCTTCCTGGGGATACACGGCGTCGTCGACGTCGTCGCCCCAACGGGCGCGGCCAGCCTCGACGCGCAGCATGTCGCGCACGGCCAGGCCGGAAGGGCGTGCGCCGGCCTCGACCAGTGCGGTCCACAAAGCGGTGGCGTACACCGCACCGGCTTCGACCCGGAATCCCGGTGCGCCGGCCACGGGCAAGGACGTCACGCGGCAAGGCACGTCCCCGAACGTCAGGTCGGCGAAGTCGTGTTCGTTCGTCGGCAGGTCGCCGGTGACG
>JAJDEX010000632.1 GCA_029259575.1 Planctomycetota bacterium
GGCCTTGATTGGTCGGGCGTAGGGTTTGATCCTGATGAATACCGCGATGCGATCAAGGTGTTGAAGGTGACTATGCTTGGCGCTCAGCTGTGGTCAGCGCTTGGAGAAGGTCGCAGTTCACTCATCCAGACGGTTGTCTTGGAAGCTGCAACCAGGTCGGAGCACTCTAGGGGGGCTGGTCCTAGAGGGCGGAGGTATGACGATCAGTCCGCGTATAGCCTTATCGATAAGATTGTCATGGGGTTTAATGCCCCTACGGTCCCGTTCTTTACCTTCGAGTGGGGGTGTTGTGAGTTGGAGGGGTGCAGGGATTGGAAGTTTCCAGGTTGGTATCGGACCATTGATAGATGGGATTGTGAGCTACATAAGAGCAAGCCCGTCAAATACGCATTTGGGCAGAATCGTTTTGATCATATGCTCTGGAGTGCGCAGCCTGCCCGAAGGAGGGCGATGCAGTTGTTGGCAATGATGAAAGATATGGAGGGGTTGATGTGCAACGCGCAGCGCAAGGCTGCTGGTAAAAAGCCGATGAAGGCGGGCTATGGTTGCGATTAAGGCGCGTGCCTCGGTGATGTGGTTAATCCTGTTGAGTTGCGTCGCATTGTCATCGGCGTGTCAGGCACCTTCCGCGGCGCGCACTCCGTTGGCCGATCTCCAGCTGTCGGGGCTAGAGAGTCGCCTGCGTGATGAGGTCATGAGGTTGGATTTGGTGAACTGCGCTCGAGGGCCACAGTCCTGCAGGACACAGAGTCTTGCAAGCTTGGATAGCGCGTTGAGGTTGGTGGCTGATCACATAGAAGACCCCTGGCTCGACGACGCCAACGTCCTTTACTGGATTGATGATTCACTCATTCAAGATGGATATTCTTCTGAGTCGCCACCTTGGGTCTATGAGGTTCTTGCTGCGGTTGGGCTTGAGGGCAGTGAAGGGGAGTGCTTGCCCGAGACTCTGGAGCAGTCCATGGTCTGGATTCCGCAGCTTGAAATTACTCTTGCTCATCACGCAGCGTGTATGTTAAAGAGAGGTCGTGACAGAGAGGCTGAAGAGGCTGTTGGTAAGTTAGTCGATCTAGGGTTGTGGTTTTGCGGTTCGGGTGGCGGGGTCGCATTCATGGGTGGAGCGTATATCTTATACTGGCCCGTGATGGACATCGCATGGAGTGCTTCTGGCGTGGACGGTTTCGGAAGCATGATCGGGCGAGCTTATGCGCGGCGATCAGACCGAGTATTGTCGCTACTTGCCTGCAATACAGGAGTCGTTGAGGAGGCGATGCTGGGGGTGCTGTGGGCTGTTCGCGGCTTCGATCCACCTGAGTTGGGGACCCTAACCCTATTGCCGGAGGGGTTTCGTGCAGCGATTAGGGATCTGGGCGATGTCGCTGACTATTCTGTCCTAGTAGAGGGCATTGCGGAATTCGCCACAGCTTGGGACGAGGTTGTTGGTGGGCAGTCATTCGTTGGCCCTGGAGATCCTGTTGCTGTTATTGATCTGTTGGACTCGTCGAGCTCAAGTCCAATTGCCTTGATGTTTGCCCATACGGTCCTTGATTGGGAAGAGTCTCGAAGGGAAACGTTGGCTCGGGTGGGAGCCTTCATGAGCATTGGTGATGCTGTTCCACATGATCCTGCATGCGGGGGAGGTTTCGAAATTGTCAGATCTACAGATGCTGGCATTCAGGATATTTCTTGCAGTATCGTCGGGAGTTCTGCTACGATTAGTGTTCCCGATTAATGTGAATGGAGTCGGTCATTTGGTACGCGTCCGGTGAGCACACCTCGGTGGGTCCCGATAACTAAATCCGCTCCTCTGAGGGTCTCAGAACGGGGATCGAGGCAACTGCGCAGCAGGCGCGGGAGGATGGGCAGATGCTTGTACCCCTCACGAAAACTCTGACGCATCCCCGCCTGCGCTTCGCGTGAGCATCACGGCTCTCCATGCCCCGGTCACCGATCGGAAAAGGCCCCATTGCAAAGTCCGGACTTGGCTATCCAGAGCTTGACCTACCGACGACTTCCAAGGTGAGCTTCTCGACTGCCGTTCCTTGCCGAGCGGCAGGGCTCTGCGCGTGTCGGTGGGCTTTGCGGCGGCGACAGCGGCGGAGGTGTGCGCGACGCTGGAGCGTGCCGTGCAGAGCAGGGGCGGTGCGCCGCTGGTGCTCATGCACGACAACGGGCCGGGCTATGCAGCGCAAACGACCCGGTCGTGGCGCGCGAACCGTGGTGTACTGCAGCTCTTCAGCCTGCCGCGCACGCCGCAGCACAACGCGATTGCAGAGCGCGGAATGCGCGACCTGAAAGAGGACTCAGGGCTGGGTCGCGAGCTCGTGCGCGACATGGTGGAGATCCGCGAGCGACTCGTGCGCAGCATCGAGAGGCTGGAGGCGCAGCGACCGAGGGCGAGCAAGGGCTGGCGGACGCTTTGGAAAGTGGACGCGGCGCTACCGTCCTGGCGGGGTTGGATCGATCGCTGGGCGATCTACGAAGCAGCCACTTGCGCGATGGAAGAAGCCGTGCTCGACTCCATGAATGGGCGTGAGCGACGTCGCGCGATCCGCGAGGCGATCCTGAGCAGCCTTGAAAGATTTCATGTCATTACCCGAACCCGAGAGCGATGATGCTGACGGCCGCTGGCGCGACAGAACTTTTCGTGAGGTACAATGAGGTGGATTCACGTACTCTTCGTTGCCGTCGCGGTGTCATGCGCGCGCAGCGATTCGAGCTCCGATGGAGTCAAGAATGTTGGTCGTGACGAGGTTCGGTCCAGCCTGGCTCGTCAGGTGGGTTGGGGTGAAGGAACGTCTACTGGAGATCGCCCAGATCTGTTGTTCCTAGACTTGGCTCGGGGGCACGACGACCGCGCGGCGTCGGTGGATCTATTTTGGCAGGTGAAGCAGATTGACTGGAGTCTCATGCGCGGCCCCGCTCGCGGTATCCAGGGTCTTACTGGAGATCAGTTTCAAGAAATGCGTGGGTTTATGAGCTACGTAGGTTCGGATGTTAGGAAGAGGCTTGAAGCGGATGTCCAGAATGGGGCCGTAGCTCCGTGGCTGGAATGTACGGAGCTTGCAGAGTACTGGTGCCGCTCTTGGGGCGTCGCCGAGTGTGTGATTGGTCTTGAGGTGCTCTATTTGGCCAAAGAGCGGAGTGGAGTGGAGTATGACCCTGATGTGCTGGTACTTGAGCGGGGAAGGCGTTCGATGCTCGCCCTGCTTGTGCTTGTCTTGGCGTTAGAGGACTCTGATACGGGTCGTATGTTTCCAGAAGGCTCGCCTGCGTTGGATCGTGTCGTTAAGGCGATCCAGTCTGCAGGTAGTTTGCAGGAGATGTTCTCCGAACTTGTCAATATCGCAGACGGCATCCATGATGATGAGGCAACGGCCCAGGCGTGCAATACCCTTGTGTACGCGTGCTCAACGCTCATAGAGTTTTGTGAAAGAACATGGGGTGACTATTAGAGTCCGCCCTGAGTGGTTCTCGATCCTTGATGGAATAAGAAGCCTGTTTGGAGCAGGCGGGCCGCTTCGGTGACCGACGCAGGTTCGATGTGCTCGAGGGCCTGAGCCTAATCGCGGCCTGACGTGGCTGTACCCCTCACGAAAACTCTGACGCATCCCCGCCTGCGCTGCGCGTGAGCATCACGGCTCTCCAAGCCCCGGTCCTCGACCGGAGGAGACCCCGATGCGGCACCTCTTCAACCCGCCGATCGCCAGGGACTACCCGGGGTCGCTGGGATGCCCCTGACCTAAGGAGCGGTGTAGCCGAATGGAGGGCCGGACCGACGTGAGCGTGCCGTGGAAGGCGAGCTTCGGGCGCGTTTCAGCAGGCGTCGTGGGCGACCTGGGGTGCGCGGCTCTGGTGGGGCACGGGGTGATCCCACGGGCATCCAGGACCTCGTGTCCGCACATGGCATCGAGGCCGTACAGGCCCACACAGGCGGCCTGGTGGGGGCGATCCAGGCGCGGGTCTGGGCGAACGCGAAGGGCCGACTTTCACGACGATCAGCCCCGATCCGTCCTCTAACTCCGCGATCCGGGGCGCACGAAGGAGAGACAAAACAGCAACAGTGCCTCGTCGGATGCAATGCGACATCCAAGATGGCGTGCGTAAGTTGCTGCTGGCACGATGCTTACGATCCACGTCCAGGTCCTATTCGTCGCAAGAGCATCAGCTTGGGAAGCGGGTGACACTTGGGGCGGGTTATCCCTCTATGTCCGCTCATGTCCTTCATTGTCCATCCATGCCATTCCAGCCCGAGGGGCCGATTCGGGCATAGGTGGACATGAGGGGACGGACTACTTGGTAGCAATCGGCGAGGGGGATCTCGACGCGGCCTTGTCTACCTCCGCCCAGTGGGCGCGAGGAGAGGTGCCCAGACGGCAGAGGCCCAGGGCCTTAGAAGGCGCGGCGAGGCCCGCGCGGAGTATTCGGGACGCACAGCATACAGCGAGCCCCTCCAGGGCAATAGCCGTGAGCCCAACAGGGCCAACCGGCAGATCCGACCTGCTTCAATCCTCGGCAGCCCGGAGATGCTACACAGGGCGACCAAGATTTCACAAGAGGTGTGCCCTCGGGATCCACAGGGCCACACAACAGCCCACTTGCTTATCACCCAATTGGACCGTAGCATTTCTGAGCGCTTCCGTTTTCGGATCGTCGATTCCCTGCCCAGTTCTCCTCACTGTAGATATGTTAGTGCTGCCAAGTCTGGATCTTTCACTTGAAGCACGGCTAGCATTTCCACCAAACCAAACACGCCTCTAGTTATCATGTGGATTTCCATCAGACAAGCCACCAGCATGGCGGTGGATCGCTTGCGCGGCTATGGTCACACTTGCAAGCGGACTTGCAGTCAAGCTCGCACTATCAGCAGGAATGGCGAGTCCATATGATCGTGCAGTCTGAGATCCAAGCAATGGGAGAGGCGGCCTTGCGCTCCGAGCAACCGATCTCTGGTGGTCTTGCGGTGCTCGGCGTGCTCGCGGTGCTCGTTCCTGTGGTCCTCGTCCTAATTCGATATGCCGTAATGGGCAGCATTGAGGCTCGGCTTCGGCGGGCGGTTGAAGGCATTGTTTACGTTGAGAAGCGAGAGTTGCTAACCAGGGCCATTGACAGTGTTGGTGCTTCCGCCGGTTCAGATGAAACCGAGAAAGCGAAGAGGCTTGTTGCCCAAGAATACACCTGGTCTTCTAGGAGGCTCACCTCATCATGGGGGTCTGAGCTCGCGTTCGTCGCTGTGGGC
>JAJDEX010000633.1 GCA_029259575.1 Planctomycetota bacterium
ATGCTCGAGAAGCTGGACGAGCTGGACGAGCGCACGGACAACAAGGTCGCCGGTCTGCGCGGCCAGTTCGGCGGCATCCGTGATTCCCTGGGACAGCACGACCTGCTCAACCAAGAGCGTCTGACCAGCGCCGAGGCGCGCATCCAGGCGGATCGCGTGACGGCCTTGTCCTCGATCCAGGCGGGCATCGAAGGGTTGCGTGCCCAGATCACTGCGAACGACGGGCGCTTCGAGTCCATCGCCGGCGACCTGCAACAGATCCGCGCGGATCAGAGCGCTGGGCTCAGCGTGCTCGAAGGTCAGGTCAGCGCTCTCGGCCAGCAGTTGCTCGATGTGGAACGCAGCGCACGCGACACGGGGCTCGCGCTGGCGAACCTCGAGGAGTCGTTCGAAGCGTTGCTGCTGTCACCCGGCGCCCTGTCCGCGCCGGCCATCGGTTCGGGCGAGGTCGATCCCGATGGGGGCAAGCCGCCCTGGGACGGACTCCTGGCGGACCTGGCCCACTCCAATTCCGGCCTGCGCCTCGACGCGGTGTACGCGTTGGGCGAGACCAAGGACTCGCGCGTCGTGCCGCACCTGCTGCCCATGCTGAAGGACGAGGACCTGTTCGTGCGCATGGCGACGTCCCACGTGTTGGTCGATCTGAACGCCAAGCTGGCCGTCCCCAACCTGATCGACACCCTCGAGGACGACTCGAGTCCGGTGCGGGAAGCTGCGATGGTCGCGCTCCGCGACCTGACCAACCAGAACTTCCAGTTCGAGCCCCTCGGGTCCGAGAGTGCGCGCAAGAAGCGCGTGGCCGAATGGCGCAACTGGTGGAAGCGCAACGGGGACGACTTCCTGACCGGGTCCGCTTGATCGGGCCCGCCTGACCGGATTCGGCGGAGCGAGCCGCGATGCTCGCCCTGCATCGGAGCATGGTGGTGATTCCGCGCTACGGCCCTGTTGGTTTCGACGGGGCCGTGTCGGTCGTTCCTTCTGGGAACGCCGACTCCACGCTTCCCCGTTGCACATAGGTCGCGGGCTCAGGCGTCGAAGCCGCATTCCGCGGGACCGATCGGAGGACCGTGACGTGCGGCTCCCGATTCGTCAGCGCGGTCCAGAGTTCCGGCTCGACCGTTCGGTCCACGGCTTCGCGCCGGAACGCTCCGAACGACCGTGTGAATTCGATGCTCAAGGTGCATGCTGGAGTTCTCCCCTTCCGCGAGTCCTCGGAGTTCCCATGATCCTCACGCTGCCGGCTCGCCGCCTGCTCGGGGCCAGCATCACGGCCCTCGTCCTGTTCTCGTTCACTCCTGCCGCCGTCGCGCAAACGCTCGACCGCCTGGAGGCCGTGCATCCCTACGGGACGCCGCAAGCGGTGTCGGGCTCGAACAACGGTCAGTTCTTGTACCTGGGTGAAGGTGGTTCGATCGCCTTCGTCAACGTGGCCCAGGGTCAGGCCGGATTCGACACACCGGTCAAGCGCGTCCCCGTCGGACGCTTCGGCGTTCGGCCCACCGAGCTGAAGCTGGACCCGGGCGCGGGCTCCCTGATCGGTGGGGACCGGCTCTACGTGGCCGGGGGACAACAGGGCCTGTGGGTCATGGAATCGGGCGTCGCGCCGCAGCTGCGGAACAAGGCGGCGCGCGTCGACGATGCCCGCCGCACCGACAGCTTGGCGCAGAACAGTTTGCGCTACTGCAACGCGGTCGACGTGATGACCGTCGCGGGGACGCAGTACCTGGTCGCACTGTTCTCGGCCAAGTACGACACGCACCTGCGCGTCTATCCGCTGGCCGACGTGCGCGCCGTGCTGGACGCATCCGACGACGACGGTCTGGGCGCCGAGCTCAGCGCCGCGTGCGACGTGCGCCTGATCCGTCACCCGCAGGCACCGACCGAAGCGCCCACCCAGGCCGCTCGTCCGTTCGGACTCGGCATCGCGATCGACCCCGTGTCCTCGACGCCCGGCAACCAGGTGGCGGACGTGTACGTGGCGATGGGACCCCACGGCGTCGTGCGCGTGCGTTACGACGCCTCGAGTTTTCCCGCACCCGTGCTGGATGCGTTCGGGAACAACTTGGCCGTGTGCAATCCCGTGTTCGTGCAATGGGGACCGCGCTTCGGTGACGGGACGAGCTACGCAGTCGGCAATCCGCTCTACTCGCACTACGCCTGGGTCGATCAGTTCGCCACGCCGAACGTGACCCTGCGCGAGGACCCGCCCAACTTCGTGGACGTGGCGATCCAGAACGACGCGCGCGGGCACTTCCTGTACTGCGCCGTAGGGCACTTGAACTGGGTGCAGTTCGACCTGGCGAATCCCTGGAGTCCCGACATGCCGATCCGGCACCACGAGGGCGTGGAGGTGCCGACTTCATCCCATCCGTGGGGCGAGCGCATGATCCAGGCCTCGCCGTGGGCCGATCCGGTCAAGCCGTGGAACTACTGTCGTGTGCTCGAGGTGCTGTCGCGTGGAGCTCGGACCGTGCTCGTGTCGAGCCTGTCGACCGACTCGTTCGCGCGGCGCCCCGATCAGATCGCCCCTGGGTTCAGCCTGGACAACAGCTGGGGGCACATCGGCGGCGTGCACCTGAAGACCCATGCGGCGTGCGGCGGGGATCGTCCCTGGACGTTGATCCACGACACCGCCACCCTGACCAGCAGCTTCACGTTGAACGCTCTGCAGGGTGTTCCGGCAGGTGGTCGCAACCTGTTCCTGCCCGGCAACCAGACCAACCTGCACGCGCTCTCGTTGCAGGTCGGCCAGGACATCGCGGACGACGTCCTGATCGAGTTCGTGCACAACAACGAGGAGAACTTCGAGGACACCAACACGACCTACGAGATCGCCTGCTACTCCGCGTTCAACCTGGGCAGCTCGAATGCAGGTGATTCCGAGGGCGTGTTCATCCGAGGTGCGGAGGACCTCTACGCGCGCTTCACGAACGGCATCGCCGCGACGCTCGTGAATCCGGACGTCCTGATCACGGCCCACAACGACGGCAAGGTGTCGCACGACGGGATCCTGGTGACCGAAGAGCCGCAACCCGGAGTCACCCAGGTCTCGACGCATCAATTGCCCTTCGTCGACGACGACCGGTTCGAGACCGGCGCGACGATGGACGGCCGTTCCCAGTGGCATCACCCGACGGCGACCTCCAAGCAGTACGTCTGGGGCGGCGGCAAGGAGGGCGTGTTCGGCCAGGACGACGAATGGAAGATCATGCGTCTGGACATTCCCCAGAACCAGATCCAGACCTCGCCGATCGAGGAGTTCCGCTGGTTCATCGAGATGCCCGTCGATCGTTGGAACCGCGAAGGGCGCGCGTTCTACATCGGAGGCAGTCTCGACGAACGCTACGACGAGTCCGTCGGCGGTGGTTGGGTCTGGGGAACGCGTCAAAGCGTGCCGGACGGCCTGATCATGATGAACCGGGACGCGATCATGGACGTCTTCGACGGCGTGGGCGGACCCTTGCCCGACCTGACCGAGGTGCATCCCTCGACGATTCCGAACCTCGACATGCTCGAGCTCGGAACGCACCCCGAGTTCGACAACTTCCCGTGGGGGACCCAGCCCGGTGCAGGGATCGCCCAGAGCTGGTGGAACAACGTCAACAACACCGAGTTGCGCGGCGGCTTCAACACCTTCCCGCCCCGTCTCGCGCGCGTGCGTTCGGACGGGTCCGACGACCTCGATGCTTGGGTGCTGATCGTGCCTTGCGGCAAGGTCAGTTGCAGTTCCACGTTCGACATCTTCCAGAGCCAGCCCGGCTGGGTCCCGGACGCCGAGTTCGAGGATCACTTCGACCACTCCATGGTCCAGTTCTGGGATGTGACGGACCCGAACAACGTGCCGATGGCACTGCCTCCGAACGACCCGAACTACCGCGGGAACAGTCCGTTGCCGCGGCTCTTTGGTCCGGAGCCGGGCGGCCTGAACTGGCAGA
>JAJDEX010000634.1 GCA_029259575.1 Planctomycetota bacterium
CGCCTTCCTGGTCCCGGTGGAGATCGTGGACCTCCCCCGAGTGGACCAGGGTGATGGCTTCGCCCTCCTGGCCCATGCGCCCGGTGCGCCCAATGCGATGGACGTAGATCTCGGGCTGGGGGGGGAGTTCGGCGTTGATCACGAGGTCCAGACCTTCGACGTCGAGGCCACGCCCCGCCACATCGGTCGCGACGAGCACCCGGACGCTCTGGTTGCGAAAGCGCGCCAGCACCTGATCGCGGTGGAACTGGTCCAGGTCCCCGTCCAACCGGTCCACGCTGACTCCAGCCGCGCCGAGGGCCTGGGTGATCTCAACGACCGTCGCCTTGAAGTTGCAGAAGACCAGCGCGGACTCGTGGGGGAAGCTGTGCAGGAGCCAGCAAAGTGCGTGCAGCTTGTCGCTGGGCGCTGCGGTCAGATGAAGTTGACGGATGTCGGCCAGCTCTTCCGTGGGCGTTTCGATCTCGACCCGCAGAGCGTCGCGCTGGAACGTGCGCGTGATCGACTCGATCGAGTCCGGAAAGGTCGCCGAGAACAGCACGGTTTGGCGTTCGCTCGGCAGCCCGCGCAGGATCCGCGCGACGTCTTCGCCGAACCCCATGTCGAGCATGCGGTCCGCTTCATCGAGCACCACGGTCCGGATCGAACTCGGGTCGAGCGAGCGCCGGTCCAGGTGATCGAGCAGCCGTCCGGGCGTTCCGACCGCGATGTGGACGCCGCGTTCCAGCGCTTCCCGTTGGGGACGAGCGGGTTGACCGCCGACCAGTTCGATCACGGCCAACCCGGCGTGGGACCTGCCGAGCTTGCGGATTTCGCGGGCGACCTGCGCGCACAACTCGCGCGTCGGGCACAGGATCAACGCCTGTAGCGAGCGGTCATCCATGTCGATGCGCTGCAGGATCGGAAGGGCGAAGGCCGCCGTCTTGCCGCTGCCCGTCTTGGATTGACCGACCAGGTCGCGGCCTTCCAGCAACGCCGGAATGGCGGCCGCTTGAATCGGAGTCGGATGGCTGTAGCCGAGTTCCTGGACCACCGACTGAAGGGCAGGCGAGAGCGAGAGCGTCTGGAAGGTGGGGTTCACGGCGGCGACTATCGCGGATCGTCGCGACGAGCACTAGCCCGGATCCCTCGCGGCACATCCTCGTGAGGAATCCAGGCTAGAGGTCCGGCCGAGAACGAGCCATCCCGCAGCCCACCTCGTTCGACGCGGCTCGGCGTCGTCGGAACCCACGAACAGCGCCTCGCCATGCGTGGAACGTGCTGCCTGGATCCTCGCCGAACGCGGCGCACTGTGGAATGGCTCGTGTTCGGCCGGAGTTCTGGGGTTGCGTCATGAGTCCAGCGTTCGGACTTCCGAATCGTCGAGTGTCGTCCAAGCCGAACGGTTCGGGTGGTTGCAAACGCAACCGGCTTCCCCAGACGCTATTCTCGGGACGCCTCGACCCTGCCCTTGCCGATCTCGGATCCGCTGCCCCTGCCATCACCGACCGCGCAATCGGGCGAGGACTCATGATACCCACCCTCGTCTCCATCCTCGGGGCTGTCGTCGTCTACGGACTGGCCTCCATGTACTACGTCTACCGCCTCCGCGGCAACGTGCGGTACGAGACGGTGCGCGAGTACGTGCGCAAGGGCTGGCCGATCTTCACGCCGTTGAACTGCTTGCTCTACGCGGCCACGGAACCGCGCGCGCGCAAGCCGTACATGGACGCCGCGCAGTTCCCCGAGCTGAGCCTCTTGCAGGAGAATTGGGAGGTCATCCGCGACGAGGGCCTCGCGCTGCAAGAGGCCGGCTACTTCGACGATCGCAACCAGGCGGGCGCCAGCAAGTACGACGTCGGCTTCCGCTCCTTCTTCAAGTACGGCTGGCGCAGGTTCTATCTGAAGTGGTACGGCTACCACCACGACTCCGCGGTCGAGACGTGCCCTCGAACGACCGAGATCCTGCGCAAGGCGGGCGCGGTGAATGGCGCCATGTTCTCGCTGTTGCCGCCCCGCGCGATCCTGTCCCGGCACAACGACCCGGCGGCGTGTTCGCTGCGCTACCACTTGGGTCTTGCGACGCCCAACGTCGATGAGTGCTTCATCAGCGTCGATGGTCAGATCAACAGCTGGCGCGACGGCGAAGCGATGATGTTCGACGAGACGTACATTCACAACGTGCGCAACGACACCGATGAGTCACGACTCATCCTGATGTGCGACGTCGAGCGTCCGATGAACATCGTGGGTCGCTTCGTCAACTACTTCTGCAAGCTCTTCCTGCGCGCCAGCATCGTTCCCAACACCGAGGGCGATCGCTGTGGTTTCGCGAACCAGGTCTTCCTGACGGTCGCGCCGATCCTGGCGCGCGGAAAGGGGCTGAAGCGCTCGAACCGACCGCTGTACGTCGTGATCAAGTGGACCGTCAATCTGTTGATCCTCGCGATCGCATTGGCTCTCTTGGGCGGGATCGTGGTGGGCGTAGGGTCGCTCGTCAGCTGAGATCCTTCGCACCAGTCTCACATGAGCACCGTCCCGCGACCCGACCTGTCCGGCCGACCGTTGCAGGCCACCTGCGTTCACACGATCCGCGCCAAGCCCGAGGACGTGTTCGCAGCTTGGACGACCCGTTTCGACTGCTGGTTCGCACAGGCTGGCACGCTCGACCTGGTGCCCGAGCCGGGGCGCCCCTACTTCTTCTACAACCGCGAAGACTGGGGACGGCATCCTCACTACGGCCGCATCCTCGAGGTCCGACCGAACGAGCTCGTCGAGATGACTTGGGTCACGGGCAACGGCACCGATGTCGGGACGAGGGGCGCCGAGACGATTCTGCGTGTCGAGCTCGTTCCTGACGGAGCGTCGACCCAGGTTCATTTGACTCACTCCGGTTTCGCCTCCGAGGTGTCGCGCGCGGATCACCAGGAGAACTGGCCATTGGCACTTGAGATCCTGGGCGAAGCGTTGTCCTGACTCTACAGGCCTAGCGTGCCGTCCAGCGGGACCCCGCACGCGCTGGGTCGCCATCGTCCAACCGTGGACGTGTCTGGCGCAGCCCGGCCTGGCCCCTGAGGACTCGTCGCCTCATGCCGATTGGCATCGAGCGGCTTCGAGAATACCCTTGGCACTTCAGACCACGTCCCATCCACCCTACCCCTGAATCATGTACCTCGACGTTCCCTTCGTGACGCAGCTCGAATTCGGCGCCAACAAGAACCGAATGGATCCCACCGGGTGTTGGTACTCGAGCGCTTGTATGGTGGCCTTCGCCTTCGAAGCCGGTCCGCGCTTGGGAGTTCCGGAACTCTTCTCCAGGCCGATCAGTCACGCGGATGGAACTGCTGGAACGGGACACTGGGCCATGGAGCTCGGTTGGCTTCCGACCTTCATGGAGAACGAGAAGCTGGCCAAGGTCGAAGGCGGTCTCCCGGGAACGATCAGCGAGATCCAGACGCTCCTGAAGAAGTGGGGACCTCTCATCGTCTATTGGTGGAAGACCAACGACCAGGGTGATAGCTACGGGCATGCCTCCGTCCTGATCGGAGCGGCGGACCGCAACATCATTCTGCACGACCCCGAGAATGCGCCGCGCACCTCCATGCCCTTGGAGACGTTCCGCCCCAAGTTCGACAAGTTGGCC
>JAJDEX010000635.1 GCA_029259575.1 Planctomycetota bacterium
CGCGTCGATGTCGATCAACCCGTGCTGCCCCAACTGGCGGCACTGTTCGAAGGCGGGAGGTACTCCGCATGAGTCTCTCGAACATCGGACCGCTCGGGTTCACGCTCGGACTGCTCGGCATCGCCGGTGCGCTCGCTGCGCTCCAGGTCCTGCGCGTACGCCACGATCGCGTTCCGGTCGTCACGACCCTGTTCTGGAAGGAAGCCGTCGACGAGGCGCGCGCGCGCGAACTCTGGCAACGCTTCCGCCATCCGCTGGCCTACCTGATGGCGTTGGCCATCGGGCTGCTGGCCTGGTTGGCCTTGGCCGGTCCTGAGTCCGATGCGCGACCCGCGTCCGACCTCGTACTGGTGCTGGACGCCAGCCGTCAGCAGAGCACCGAGGATCACGTCGCCGACCTGGACGCGTTGATCGCGCGCGCCGAGTCCGAGCCGCGTAAGGCGACGACCGTGATCTGGTGTGGCGCACGCACCGAGACGCTGCTCGCGCCCGAGGAGTCGATCGCGTTGCTCGAACCGCGACTGGCGGAGCACACGCCCGATGGCGCCGAGTCCAAACTCAGTCACCTGCTGACCGAACTGGCCCGCAGCCAACCGGCGGACCGCGAGTTGAACATCGTGATCCACGGCCCGACGCGCATCGCCTCCGATGCACTGGCGTCGCTGCCCGCTCACGTCCACGTGTTCCGCGACGGCGACCAGGTTGATGCCAAGCCCGCGATCACCAAGCTGGGCATCACGCCTGCCGCTTCGGGGCGCTGGGACGCGGTCGACGTGCTCGTCGCGGCGCGTGGCGGGGAACCCGCCGTGACGAGGAACGGAACCGCGATGACCGAAGGCGAACGCTCGCCCAAGGTCAGCCCGGACGGGACGCACAGCGTGCAGTACCGCGACGTCACGGCCGACGGCAGTCTGCTCGTCGCGACGCTGGCGAACGAACCGCGAGCTCGAGCCGAACGGCATTTGCCGATCCAGCGCATCCTCAGCGTGGACCTGGATCCTTCCGTTGGCGCCATCCTGAGCGCCGTGTTGACCGCGGATCCCGCAGTGACCTTGAGCGGTGGAGCGCCCGACGTGCGCGTCGGTGGCGCCGGCACGCCCGGTCCCGCGATGCGCGTGGTCTCCGCCGACGACCAAGGTCCTGCGATCCTGGTCGAGATCGGTCCCGACGAGGATCCCGACCAGAGCCTCGCCGAGATCCTGGGCGAGTTCGGGTTGGACCGCGTCGACGCGAACCTGTTGGCGACCGAACTGGGCCGTCCGTTGGCGATCGAGGTGCAGGTCGGCGAAGCGCGCACGGTCGCGTTCTGGTCGGACTTGCTCGATCCGGCGCGCTGCTCGTTCACCCAAGGTCGCGCGTTCCCCGTGATGATCGGGCGCTCGCTACGCTGGCTCGCGGGCATCGACGCCTACCCGGCCGAGATCGCCGTCGGCGAACCCGTGCTCGGTGGGCACGGCGTCATGGTCGATCCCGACGAAGCCCAGGTGGACGCGTTGGGCTCGGCCTACGTGCCCGACGCGCCCGGTGACGCACGTCACGCCAGCGGTGACCTGTGGAGCGCGTCCTTCCTGGTCCACGGCGCCAGCAACGGCCCACGCAGTGACGCCGTGCTCGACGAGGCCACCGCTGCCGCCGGCGCGGGGACCTCGATCGTGTTCTGGGTCCTGCTCTTCGCCCTCGCCCTCCTGCTCTTCGAATGGCGCCTGGTGCGAACCGGCCGCATGCCCTGAACTCCCATGGAATTCCTCGCACCGGCCTACCTGTTGCTCCTGTTCGGACTGCCCATCCTTTGGGTCTGGCCGCCAAGGGGTGTGGATGTGCGCCAAGGCGTGCTGCGCACCCTGGCGGTCGCCGCGATCGTCATCGCGGTCGCGCGGCCCGTGCTGCACGGTGACGAAGCGCGCGAGCATCACGTGCTCGTCCTGGACCGCAGTCCCAGCATGCCCGACGCCGAGGCGGTGCGGACTTCGGCCCGAGCGGTCGTCGATGCGTTGCCCGCGGACTGTCGCTTGACCGTGATCGAGTTCGGCGATGCCGAGCGGACCGGTGAGCGGATGAGCTTGCGCGACGACGAGCACGTGCTGGTCCTGGACCGTGCCGGTTCGCCGCTGGGGGACGCGTTGGCCGCAGCCGATCGCGCGCTGCCCGATCACGTGGCGGGTTCAGTCACCGTGATCGGGGACGGACGCGCCACGACCGCGACCTGGGGGCGGGCGATCCAGACGCTCCAGCGGCGCGGCATTCCCGTACACAGTTTGGTTCCGGCGGACCTGGACGACGACGTCGCTCCGGTGGCGCTCGATCCGATCGACGAACTGCGCGCAGGTGCTCCCGCGCGGATCCGCGTGACCATGACAGGCACTTCCATTGTGAACGTGACTCTCAGTAGCCTCGGCCCGGATGGTGCGTCCGTCGAACTCGCGCGGCTTGAAGGTCATGCGCTGGCGACCGCCAACCAGGCGATCCTCGAGATCGTCCCGCCCGAGGCCGGTTTCCTGAATCTCATCTGCGACGTCGAACTCGTCGACGGCACGGACAGCCGCCCGGGGCACGAGTCGTTGCAGACGACGCTCGGCGTGTTCGACCCGTTGCGTGTGCTCTATCTCGGCGGTCGTACGCGGGGCGGAGGCGCCGCGCTGGGCGACCTTGCCGGACCTGGTTTCGAGGTCGTGCTGCCCGCCGAGGCCGACGACCCGACCGCGCTGGATGCGATCGACCCCGGTGGCTACGACCTGGTCGTGATGGACGATCGCCCGGCGGCGCAGGTCCCCGACGCCTTCCAGAAGCGCTTGGTCGAGGCCGTGCAGCAACGCGGCACGGGCCTGTTCTTCTCCGGTGGCGAAGGCGCGTTCGGACCCGGTGGCTGGCACGAACAGACGCTCTCCGAAGTGCTGCCCGTCGAGAGCGTGCAGAAGGAGGAGAAGCGCGACCCCAGCGTCTCGCTGGTCGTCGTCATCGACACCTCGGGCTCGATGAGTGGCAACCGCGTACAGCTGGCCAAGGAGACCGCGCGCCTCGCGATCCGTCGTTTGTTGCCGCACGACTACGTCGGCATCGTCGAGTTCTTCGGCGCCAAGCGTTGGGCCGCGCCGATCCAGCCGGCCTCGAACACGATCGAGATCGAACGGGCGCTGAACCGCATGGACGCCGGTGGCGGCACGGTCATCCTGCCCGCCATCGAAGAGGCCTACTACGGTCTGCAGAACGTCGCGACGCGCTACAAGCACGTGCTGGTGTTGACCGACGGCGGCGTCGAACAGGGCGCCTTCGAACCGTTGCTGCGACGCATGGCCGAGGAAGGCATGAACGTGTCGACCGTGCTCGTCGGTTCCGATGCGCACAGCGAGTTCCTGGTCACCTTGGCGAACTGGGGCAAGGGCCGCTTCTATAGCGTGCCGAACCGCTTCAACCTGCCCGAGGTGCTCTACAAGCAACCGGCCAGCGCCAAGCTGCCCGCGTACCGTCCGGTCACGACCCAGGTGCGTGCTTCGGGCGGACCGGGCTGGTGGGGCGACGTCGACTCGACCGACCTGCCGCCGATCAGCGGTCACACCGAGACGCGCATGCGGCCCGGTGCCGAGCGCATCCTGGAAACGGTCGACGGCGCCAAGCCCGTCATCGCGTCCTGGCGCCACGGCCTGGGACGCGTCACCACCTTCGCCACCGAACCGACCGGCGCGGGCACGGAATCCTGGCGCGAGTGGGAGGGCTACGGCCCGTTCGCCTCGCGCCTGTTGCGCCGCACGGCGTCCGACACCGCGCATCCGTTCGACTTCCGCCTGGTGCGGGACGGCGGACGCGTGATCCTGCACGCCGAGCGTCGCGTCGCCCAAGGCACACCGGCCGCTCGCGTCTGGCTGGGGGACCAGGAATACGTTCCCTCCTTCGAGGAACGTGCGCCCGGCCGCTTCCGCGCCGAGGTCTGGGTCGACGCCGAGACCGAGGTGCGCCTCGAGGGTGGCGCCGCCGTGTTGTTGCCCGACGGCTCGACCGTTCCCGGTGCGCCTCTCGTGCGGCGTGTCGCCCAGGGCGCGGCCCCGGAACGGAACCCGCGACCCAGCGATGCGCTGGACCTGCCGCGCCTCGCCGCAGCGACCGGCGGATCCACCGCGAACCTCGCGCCGGGTGCGATCTTGAACCCGACGACGGGTGGGGCGGTGACGCCTCCCAGCGTGCGCGACCTCGCGCCCTGGTTCGCCGGCCTCGCACTGCTCGCTTATCTGCTCGAACTCCTGCATCGACGTCGCCCCACGCGCACCCTTCGCACGACGGCATGAAACCGAACCTGATCCGAATCTGCTCGCTGTTCCTCGCGGTCGCGCCTGCCCTGGCGTGGTCGCATCCTGTTCGTCAGGACGAGGTGCTGCCCATCCACGAGGAGGTCGCCAGCGTGCTGGTCGAACTCCTCGAGAGCGCCGATCGTTCGGGCGCGGAGCGTTTATACGACACCGCGATCCTGGTGCAGAAACAGGTCGAGCCGACGCTCGCCGAGCTGGACCGGATCGCCCTGGACGAAGCACGGTTCGCCGAGGTCCGCGACGCCGCCGACAAGCTGAGCGGTTGGATGCATTGGCGCTACGGGATGCTGAAGGAGGCGCAGGAGCGTTTCCAGCGCGTCTACGAGCGCACGCCGACCGACACGGATGCACAGCTCTCGCTCGCTCGCTTGCTCGACGCACTCGGCAAGACGGACGAGGCGATCCAGGCCTACCGCGGACTGCTCGAGGACCTCCCGACCGAGGAGGAGCGTGCGTCGATGGCGCTGCGCATCGCGCTGATGGAACTGACCGAGGGCGGCAAGGACGGCCGTGAGGCGCTGGCCGATCACGTGCGCGGTGAGGGCGTTCCCAGCGAGGTCCGCAACCGTGCGGCGATCGTCGTCGCGTTGCTCGGCAAGCCCAAGGATGCGATCGAGCTGTACGAGATCGCCGAGAGCGGCAAGGACCGCACCCTCGATCAGATTCGCATCGCCGAGTGGGCGCTGCGTGGCGGCGAGCACGAGAAGGCCCAGGAAGCCGCGTGGGACGCCGTGCGTACCGCCGAGCTGCGTCGGGATCGTCGCTACGGTTTGACGCTGCTGATCGAGTCGTACCGGCACAAGGACAAGCTGGTCGAATTGGCCCAACGCTTCCGCGATGCGGAGTCGTTGTCCAATGAAGAGCAGCAGGCGCTGGTCGAGGTGCTGCGCGAAGCCGAACAGTACGACGACGCCATCTTGCTGATGACCGAGCGCACCGGCGAGGAACTGCCGCCCGAAGTGCGTCGCGACCTGCTCGAGATGTATCGGGAAGCCGGTCGCGAGGACGAGATGGAGGCGGTGTACCGCCAGCTCATCCAGGACAACCCGGGCACCGCGATCTGGCGCGAGGGCCTCAGCCGCGTCTACCTGGAACGTGGTCAAGCCAAGCGGGCGATCGCCATCTGGGACGACTTCGTCCAGGTCGCACCGCCGTCGCTCTTGTTGCACGGCGCGGACGCGCTGCAGGGATTGGGCCTCTACGACTTGGCGCGCACTGTTGCCCGGGCCGCGGACAGTTCCGAGAACGAGCGCGTCGCCGCGTTGCTCTTCCAGTTCGGCCTGGAACGTGAGATGGGCGACTTGGACGCCGCGGTGGACGTGCTGCGTCGACTCGAGGACGGCACGGAGCCAGGCTCGCCCGCGCGCTTCGACCTGGCGGAGTGTTGGGAGCAACTCGACAACTTGCCGGA
>JAJDEX010000065.1 GCA_029259575.1 Planctomycetota bacterium
GCCCCCCCCACCCCCCGGGCGCCCCCCTCCGCCCCCTGGGGGGTTTCGCCCGTGACGGGGTGAACAGTGCCTGGCACCGTACTCCCTCACCTAGAAGAAGCCCTGCATCTTCGGCTCCTCGTCGCCCATCTCGGCGGCGGCCTGATACGCGATCAACGTCGCGCGCGCGCAGTCGCGCCACGTGAACTCACGCGCGCGACGGGTGCCGCGGCGCACGAGGTCCTCGCGCAGGTCGTCCTCGGTCAGGATCCGGCGCGCGGCTTCGAAAATGCGCTCCTCGTCCGTCGGCTCGACCAGGAACGCGGCGTCGCCGCACACCTCGGGCATCGACGTGACGTGACTGGCGACGACGGGCGTCCCACAGGCCATCGCCTCGAGCGGCGGCAGGCCGAAACCCTCGTTGAGGCTGGCCCAGAGCAGCAGGTCGGCCTGGGAGTAGAGCTTCACGAGCTCGGCCTCACCGACGTGCTTGCGGCGTTCGACGCGTGAGCGAGCCGGCGATTTCGCGAGCGACCTCTCGAAGTCCTCGCCACCGAAACCGGGCGGACCGGCCACGACCCAGCGGTGGGGCAGTCCTTCCTTCACCAGGCGTTCGAACGCGCGCAACATGCGCACGTGGTTCTTGCGCGCGTCGACGCGGCTGACCGTGAGGATGAACGGTTCCTTGGGGCGCGGAAATCCACCGGGCGGCAGGTGTTGCAATACGTGATCGCAGCCGAGCGGTGTCGTACGCACGCGTCCAGGGTGCGCGCCCAACGACATGACGACCTCGGCACCGACGAAGGCGCAGGGAACCAGGATGATCTTGGCGCGCTCAACCATCGCTTTGGCGTTGGCGGTCATGCGCGCCGCGACTTCGGCATCCAGGTAACCGGGTCCATCCGGGTTGTCGGCGTCGAGCGCGTAGATGCAATCGAAGATCGTGACGACCTCGGCCGCCTGGCGCACGTGCAGCAGGTTCGGCTGCGTGTGGTGATAGGTGTCGCACCCGCCGACCAGGTCGTCCACGCCCTTGCCCGTCCTGCGCAGCAGTCCGGGGATCCACTTCGAGGGCATGCGCAAGCGACACAACTCGGCGTTCGTGGCATCCAGGCCGAGCTCGGTGCGCGAGAACTTGCGGCCCTTGAGCGTGTAGCCGAACAGGCCCAAGTTCCCCCCGAAGCCGTGACCGATGAGGCCGCGGACCAGTTCCCGGGTGTAGCGCCCGATGCCCTCGCCGTTGACGAGAGCGGGCCGATAGTCGATGCCGACGCGCAAGGTGCGAAGAGGATGGGGCGCAGGCGAGCCCGCGTCCAGCGTGGATCACGATCCGATCAATCGCGTGAGTCCGATTCCGAACGCGAACCCCGCGGGACCCAACAGCCAGAGCGCGGTGCGACGTCCGGCCACGGGCGCGTGACCCGCGCGGGTCAGGAGCACGGCGGCGAGCACGGCGACCAGGCCCTCGGTCGCGACGGTCGAGCGCGCGGCGCCGAGGATGCCGTCCTCGGGCACCCACAAGGCGCACAAGGTCAGGTTCACCATCAGGCTGACCACGGCGATGCGCAGGATGTCGGCGTTGCGCCCGGCCGCGACCAGTGCGGTCATCAAGGGCGCGCCCAGGTACACGGCCCAACCCGCGAGCAGGAGCCAGTTCAGGGCATCGGCGCCGCCCCGGTGCGACTCGCCGAACAAGCCCAGGATGTCCGCGGTGTGGGACCAGAGCAGGCCGCTCGCCAGTCCGGCCAAGGCGAAGCCCGGTTGCCCGAGTCGCGTGAGGGCTGGGCCCAGGCGACCCGCGTCGCGCTCGCGCTTCAGCCATGGCAGCGCTGCGCCGCTCGAGAACAGGGCGAGCGCGATGCTCCACGACATGACGCGCACGCCCAGGTTGTAGTCGCCGATGACCTCGTCCGAGTGCCAGTGGCGCAGGAAGACGTTGTCGACGTGGAAGTACAGTTGCTGGCAGAGCCCTGCGAGCCCCATCGGCAGGGCCAGCTTCAGGAAGGGAGCGAACGGTTCGGGCGCTCCGCTGCCGATCCGCGTCTGTTTGCGCGCGACGAAGTGCAACGCGATGTTGCCCAACGTGCTGCCGGCGGCGACCGCGAACACGATCGAGCCTGCGCTCTTCCAAGGGGATTGCAGCATGAGCGCCGCGAACCCGAGGCTCAACGTCGACGCGAGCGCACGCACCGCGACGGGCACGCCCCATGCGATGCGGTTCCAGAAGACCAACGCGCTGAGCCCGAGCGCGTGCGTCAACGGGTACAGCGCAGCGACTGCGATCCACGGCCAATCCGGTTCATCCTGGAGGTAGGCGTAACCGCCGACGACCAGCGCCCCGATCGCGGCCGTCACGATGCGAATGCGCCGCCCGACCGCGACGACACCGGGCACGCGCTCCGGTTCGGTCGAGGTCACCTGCACGGCCGCGTTGCCGGTCCCCAGATCCACCGCCCCGTCCAGGATCAGCAGCAACGCGAGATAGAACGTCATGCGCCCGAACTCCGCACCACCCAACGCCCGCGTCGCGAACCACAGGATCGCCAACGTACACGCCGACCCGTACAACCGCCCGGCAAGTCGCCAGCCCGTGCTGCTCCAGACCCGTTTGGGGACGGCGTGAGTTTCGGTGGGGGTAGTCAAGGGCCGCACACTCTGACGCGTCCCCCCATACCGAGTCGCACACCACCAGGAGTTTTTCCTCGAAGGAGTACCGCAACAAGAATCATCACCGACTTCGCGCAAGGGGCACTGAGGCACCCGCTAGAGCCGATTCCCCGATCGGTGTCGCACACCACCCGCCGTCTTGCCGCGAAGGAGTACCGCAGCAACTCCGGTGAATCGACCGTCCTTGGCTTGCAGGGTCCACGGATGGGGGAGCGCCGCGGTTGCTGCGGTACTCCTTGGCGGCAAGACGGCGGGTGGTGTGCGACACCGTATGGAGGCCGGATTGGGTAGGAAGTCGGTATCCTGCGGGCATGAGTGACGAGCCCAAGGAACATCGTTCCATCTTGGAGACCCTGGCCGATCGAACCGGTGTCTCCCCCAAGGTCCTGCTGCCCGATTCGGATTCGGAGCACGGTGCGTCGCCGGTCGTTGCGCCGAACAGTCCTGAGGCGAAGCTCGTTCCGCAAGGGCGTGGGAACTATCAGATGATGGGGCAGATCGCGCGGGGGGGGATGAGCGTGATCTTGAAGGGGCACGACACCGATCTCGGGCGCGACGTGGCGGTCAAGGTGCTCGAGCCGGAGCTCGCGAAACGGCCCGAGGTCGTGCAGCGCTTCGTGGAAGAGGCGCAGATCGGTGGGCAACTGCAACACCCCGGTATCGTGCCCGTCTACGAGCTGGGGATGATGGATGACGACCGCCCGTACTTCACGATGAAGCTGATCAAGGGGCGCACGCTCGCGTCCCTGTTCCAGGCGCGCAAGTTCACGTCGGACGATCGCGGACGGCTGCTCTCGATCTTCGAGTCGGTGTGCCAGACGGTGGCCTACGCGCACTCGAAGGGCGTGCTGCACCGCGACCTGAAGCCGGCCAACATCATGGTCGGTGCGTTCCGCGAGGTGCAGGTCGTCGACTGGGGCCTCGCCAAGGTGCTGCAGCGCGGCGGCGTCGCCGACGAGAAGCGCGCTCAAGAAACACGTGCAAGCCTGCACACGATCATCGAGACCGTGCGCAGTGGCCCCGGCTCGGTCGGCAGCGACTCGATGGTCGGTTCCGTCATGGGCACGCCCGCGTACATGGCACCCGAGCAGGCGCAGGGCGAGGTCGAGAAGCTCGACGAGCGCGCCGACGTGTTCTCGTTGGGCGCGATCCTGTGCGAGTTGCTGACCGGACTTCCGCCCTATGTCGAGTCCGACGGCGAGCACATCATCGCGCAGGCGGCGCGCGCGCTGCTGGATCCGGCCAAGGAACGCATCGAGGCCTGCGGCGCGGACTCCGCGTTGATCCAGCTGTGCCTCAGTTGCTTGACCCCGTCCCGGGCCGCGCGACCCGCGAACGCGGACGAGGTGGCGCAAGCCATCCACACCTACCTGACCTCGACGGAAGAGCGCGCGCAGAAGGCCGAGCTCGAGGCCGTCGAGTCACGCCTGAAGGCCGCCTCGGAGCGGCGCGCGCGCCGCATGACGCTGGCCCTCGGTGCGGCGATCCTGATCGCGATCGTCGTCGGTGGTGGGTCCTACGGTTGGGTCCAGAAGACGCGCTCCGAACGGATCGAACAGACCCAGGTCGCGGTCGATGAGGCCCATGGTGCCTCGATCCAATTGCTCCAACTGGGCAAGCCGAAGGAGGCGCTGGCGGAGGCTCGCCGTGCACTCTCGTTGGCCGAAACGGGCTCGGCCAGCGCATCGTTGCTGGAGCGCGCACAGCACTTCGTCGAGCAGGCCGAGAAGGACGTCGAGGCGGCCGAGGCGGAACGTGAACTGCTGGCCCAGGACGAACGGCTGCGGACGCGCCTCGTCGACCTGCGACTCGAACAGGTGGACACGCTTGGGAATCGCGAACTCGAGATCGAACTGGACGCGAAGTTCGCCCAGGCCTTCATGGACTTCGGAGTCGACCTGCAAGGCGTCGACCTCGTGCCGGCCTTGACTCGGATTCGAGAGCGGGACGTGGCCGAGGAGGTCGCCCTGGCCCTCGACGATTGGGCGCGATTGCGCCGCATCATCTTCGGCACCTCGTCCGTCGAAGCCGAGAACCTCTTCTACTTGGCGATGGACCTGGACCCCGATCCGGTTCGGATGGAGATGCGCGAGGCCATCGTGAGTCGTGACAAGGCGACGATGCTCGCGCTCGCGGAACCGGAACGCCTGGATCGCCTTCCCGCAGGTTCGATCTGGGTGTTGGGCTCCGCACTTTGGAGCATGTACCCCGAGGAGCGGGCCGCCGTCTATCGCATGTACGACCGCGCTCTGCCCCTGCACCCGGACGACTACGTCCTGCAGTCGATCGGGGGGCGCATCTACAACCTGGTCGGTCGCTACGAGTCCGCGCTGGCCTGCCGTACGGCAGCACTCAGCCAGCGTCCGGACGACATCACCGCTCACTTGGGCCGAGCGGAGGCCTTGCTGTTCCTCGGTCGACTCACCGAGTGCGAATTCGCATCACGTGCGTGTATCGCCAAGGACCCCGATTCGTTCACAGGTCACTACCTGCTCTCGATGTCGTTGCTCCAGTTGGGGCACTACGAGAAGGCCTTGCGCAGTTTGGAGCGGTCCCTCGAGATCAAGGACAACCCCGACGTTCGCTCCGACCTCATCGTGAACCGCTATTTCCTGGGGCTCGAGGACAAGGAGACGTTCGTGCAGGAACTCAGCTTCTCGGTCCTTCCGCACATCATCGGCACGCTCGCCTTCGGCCTGCTCGAGCACCCGAACCCGGACTTGCGCGACTCCGAACTCGTCCTGCGTCGGATGGAGGAGGCCCAGGCCACCTTGGCGGACCAGAACTGGGTCTGGATGCTCAGAATGATGGCCCACATGGACCTGGGCGACTGGGAGGCTGCCGAGATCGAGATGTCCGGACAGTACGAACGGCCCAGCCTCGCCTTCTTCGCCCCTCCGGTGCTGACCTTCATGCGAGCAATCGTCTACGCGAACTTGGACAGCAAGGACGCGGCGCTCGAGTGCTTCGAGCGCGGTCTCTCCGAGGCGCAGGACCTGATCGGTTCCGACGAGGACGGCTGGCGCCGCTCGGATCTGGTGCGCTGGCGCGAGAAAGCTCGCGTCGCGTTGGGACTCTGATCGATCCGGCGGATCAGAGGCCGGCGAAAGCCCGGATCCGTTTCTCGTGCACGAGCAAGGATGCCTCGAGCACTTTGGCGGTCTTGGCGATGTCCTCGTTCGTCCCGGAGGCCAGTGCGGTCCGGAACGCTTCGTGCGCATCATGCAAGGACGCGTCGGCATCGGTGGCGTCCAGCATGTACGAGACGACCACACCGACCTCGTGGTACAGGTTGGTGGATCCGGGGATGTCCTCGACGGCCAGGCCGAACGCGAACACTTGCTCGAGCGGACGCAAGCCCCCGCCCTTCTTCACTTCGGAGAACGCGAACGTCCGCAGATCCCAGGGATCGGCGCCTTCCGCGGCTTCGGGGTTGGGAAGAAAGCGTTCGGCATAGCTGGCCGCGCCGTAACGCAGCCAGCGCGGGATCCGCTTCTCGCTCCAGAATCGATTGGCGAACGCACCGATCTCACCCATCGCCTTCTCGCTGATGGTCTGCCCAAGACAGCCCCACGAGCGGTCGATCGCGTCGATGTAGCTCTGCGCCGCCGCCCAGCGAACCCAGTACGGGCCCCAGGAATCCAGTGCGGGTTTCGAACGGTCCCAGTAGCAGACGCCCATGCCGAAGTAGCCGGGGTGCTCGGCTTCGAAGTCGAAACACAGGTCCGAGTAGTACGCGCCGTGGAACGACGAGAAGCCCTCGGACTCGGGGAGCTTGACCGTTCCGCCCGCGGCGTCGTTGTACGCGATGAGCGTCGGGTGGACGAAGTAGTGGGGCGGCTGGGCGGGTTCGACACCGAAGATGCGCACCAGGTGCGGGTACGTGCGATCCGCGTGCCAGCGAGCGAAGTTGCCGGTGTTCCAGTTCGCGCTGGTCCACGTGATGAAGTGGTCGCCCGCGAGATTCCAACACGTTTCGGTCGTCGCGTGGAATGCGTTGGCCTTGTCGAAGTCGAGCCATTCGTCGCCGCACTTCCACAGCTGATTCGTCCAGTTCTCGAGGTCCTCGGGCGCGACCCAGCTGTTGTCGTCCGCGCGGAACTGATAGCCGGCAGCCTTCCACTCCTCGACCTGTTTCGCTTCAGCGACGAGGGCCGGGTCCGTCCATGCACCGGACGCGTCCCGCGACCAGCCCAACTGGATGTACGGAACGTCCGCGAGGGGCACCCACTCCTCACCGACGAGGCCGAGGCCCTTCGCCTCCATGCG
>JAJDEX010000066.1 GCA_029259575.1 Planctomycetota bacterium
GCGCTCGTGGCCCTGTTCGGGGTGGGCCTCGTCGCGCTGTGTTGGGTCCTGTTGAATACGACTCTTGTCGACCGCCAACGACCGGTCGGTGCAATACCAGGTACGGGACCGAGCGACGATCACGTCCCGTTGCATTCGACCACCGCAAGCAGCGACCGCATGTCCGGCGCACCGGAGCTGAGCCTGCGCGAGGATGCTGACAGTCGATCGGGCACGATGGCCGCGCTGGAGGAGTTGCTGGTCAGGGCACTCAAGCACACTCCGAAGGCGTTCCAGTGGTCGGCCCTGGTGAATCCAGTTCCTGAGACCGTGGACGAGGCGGAGCTCACCCGGATTCTGGCACAGGAGGACACCCGAGGTTTCCTCCACACCCTGCGGGGCATGGTGGGGACGCAACTGTCACCGGCTGCTGCTGCAGCCATGACGGGCTTCCTCAGGGAGCGAGATCAGGTCACGGCTGCCTTTGCTGCAAGGGTCTTGGCCAATGACCCAACCGGAGTCGGCCAGGTCGCACTCGCAGACTGCCTCGAGTCCATGCTCACGGACTTGAAGTCCCACACTGATTGGCCAACGGAGCACAGGCTGTCGGACGTCATGTCGGCTGCTGCGGGAGGGAGGGTGCATCCGGACCTAGACTCGTTTCTGGTCACCCAAGCCCTGAGCGAAGGAGTTCTCGGCTTGGACGACCAAGGGTCGGAATCAGAGCCTCGCTCCATGGAATCGGCGATCATCGAGGCCATTCCCAGTAAGGCGAGATCCCTGCTCTCAGAACACCCTGAGAGAATCCCCTCATCCACAGCACTGGCCGCTTTGCTCGAGGGTACTCCAGGAATGCAGGAGGCCTGCTTCGCTGCGTTGGGGCAAAGGGGCCTTCAACTCCCGCCCGAAATCCGGCGTGCCGCCCTGACCTGGATCCAAGATCTGGGAGCGTTCGACGTCGATGCAGACGTGCTGGAATGGGAGGCGGAGATCGAATTCGCTGCAACGCTGGGCGCCCAAGAGGTCCTCGCCATGGTGGAGCGCGAATTCGCGACCGCCAATCCCGTGATTCGGCAAGTCCTACTCGGGATTCAAGCCAACTACTGCTCGGCGCGAGTCGATGACCGCGATGCCCGCACGGCACTGCTCGAAATGGCTCGGCAAGAACCTGGTCAGGTTCCGATCCACGCCCTCGACGTCCTGCTCGCGCCGGAGACTCAGTCTGCAGGAGTCCTGGACCTCCTCTGCGAAGTGAATGTTGGTCAAGCCGCCGCCGCCATCACGAACGCCGGACCATCGAGGTGGGCAGGGAACGAAGACGACCTTCTGGAGGTCTTGTCTCGACGCGAAGGCGAGTCTCCGAGGCGAGTCGCCGACATCATCCATGCGCTTCACCGCGCATCTCCCCGTGGGCGGCAGGAAGTGCGGTCCATGTTGGAGGCCGGACCATTCCAATTCTCCATGGGTCACCAAGCCCGTTATCACATCGCGGAGATGGAATACGGCGCAGTGGAATCCGCTGCCGCCCTGCTGGCCTTGGACGTGAAGCTGGGCGAGGCCGAATCTGCACAGCTCGTCTCGATCGTCGGTACGTCTCCGGTCATCGATGCCAACGTGCTCGTCGACGCTCTGGTTCAGCGCAGCTTCCTGATGAGCGGTACGGAGTTGATCTTCCTGACGGGTGTGTACTCGCGATTCGAGGAGTTGACGATCGCTCGACGCCACCAGTTGTTGGATTGGCTGAGACGCGGCGAGGACAAGCGGTCCGGTCGCGCCATCTGGTTGGTCTTCCTGCTGAAGGGGGTTCTGGGCAGTTCCGATGTTGTCGCGTGGGAGCCTTTCATGGAGCGGGCAAGTCTCGGCCTTCAAGCCCACCCCGAACTGGATGTTCTGCTTTCGGAGATGATCGAGGTCGTTGCGCGCGATCTGCCGAAGTAGGGGCCATCCCGTTCACAGAGTTCGGCTCAACCGCACTGTCGAACCCGACCCGATGGTCGAGGCCCGTTACGCGTCGTCCCCGGCACTCCACCAAGGCGTGTTGCGCTCCCAGGGTTCGACCGTGTGGGCGCCTTCCAGGATCCAAGGGGCGTAAGGCGGAGATGCCGTGTTCGCGTTGTTCTTCACGCGCTTCTTGACGCTCTCGTGGACGACCGGGTCACCATGCGTCGCATGGTTCCACGCGCGCGTCTTGCGTGAGAAGAGGCCTCCGATGAAGCCCTTGCGGGAGTTGTGCATGTACCCGTCCGCATCTGGATGGATCAGAACCTTGTGCCGTTCATAGATGCGCAGTCCGCGTTCGGTGCTGTTCTGGATCATCCACTCCAGCGCGATGTCCGAGAGCGCGTGTTGGTCGTAACCGCCACCGACATCGGTGTGCATGCCGCTGAACCAGACCTGTTCGACTTCTTGACCCGGGCGAACCTGCGTGTCCCACAGCGTCGGATGGAACGTCTTGCGCTCGTCGTCGATCGAGAGGGCGTGCAATCCGGTCTCGACGGACTCGCTGAGCCGTAGGTCGTGGAATTGATGCCTGAACCACCGGATCTGGTCCAGGACCGCGCTCGCGGACTTCCAAGGTGTACCGAGGGCGGCCACCGTGTCCCACACGCCCAGCACGCGCACCTTGCACCAGATCGTGCGATGCTTGGCGACGAACTCGTCAGCAAGTCGCTTGCGCGTCTCGGGGTCGCGCTTCTTGTAGATCTTGTATGCCTTCTCGATGAGCTCGGGCCGCGCCTGGGGGAGGATGCCGAACAGGTGCAGGAAGCCGGAGAGGCTGCGCACCGTGGTCGCTCCGCGGCTGAACCCATAGAGGTAGATGCGATCCCCCGATTGGTAGTGATCGAAGAGGAATCGATAGCAGTCCAGCAGGTTGCGTGAGATGCCTGCACCGAACGCTTTCCCCGTGAGTCGTCGCCAGCCTGTGCCGAGTCCTCGGTCGTAATAGGCGATCTGCTCGGGATGCCGGTCCAAGAGCATCTGATAGAGCTTGTAGACGTTCGTCGGCGGCCCTTCGCCACCTTCCTGGCCCGTTCCATCGGAAAGGATGACGATGTTCTTGGCCCTGGAATTCACAGAACTGCTCGTGCCCGGATCGTGGTCTTGGGGTGACATGAAGGTCGATGGGTTCAGCGGATGGGAGCGTGTTTCTTGATCGCGGCTTGGGCGGCGTTGCGCACCTCGCGAATCTCGTTGCTCTTGAGTTGTTCGAGACCGTCCAGGATCAACCGGCTCGGACGTTCCGGAAGTTTGGAGAGGGCTTGCGCGATGACCACTGGATCCTGCGGACTCCTCGTTTCAGTGGCCCAGCGAGAGCTCGGTGGAGTTCTTGTCAGCCGGTGTCGAGGACCGGTCATCGGGCTCCAAGTCGTTGCAAGAGTCCGATCAAGCTTGAGCCAAGGAACGTATAGGTCTCGCCGTTGTTCGCCATGAGGTCGTAGCCAATACCAGCCTGTAGGACGCCGTCCCAAAGGCTGACGGTCAGTCCGAGCCCGATCTCGACTTCCTTGTTCTGGTCGAAGCTGAGGAAGGTCGCATGGGGCCCGACCCCGAATCCTGTCGTCCGGGCGGCCTGGTCCCAAAAGCCCCGATCGTCGTCACCCGGTTGGTAGGCCCAGAGCCACGAAACCGCGGGTGCGAACCTGAACTCCGCGCTCCCAGCTAGTCCGTTCTTCGGCCTTGCCAAGACCACGGAAGGGTCCAGCCTGGCATGCCACCCCAGTGTCTCTATGTCGAGGTCGACGAGGAGCGGGTCGACCGCTGGTTGACCACCGCGAAGCACGGTCATGCGAAGCGAGAGGGTGTCTCCGTCGAGTCGTTGCGTTCGACGCAGGCGGAGGTTGGTCGGTGGAGCGGCGTCGAGATCCACGTCGATCGCCTCCGGCACCCGGAGGTTCGCCCGCAGAGGAGCGATGTCCCCATCGAGGTTCAGCAGATCCGTAAGGGCTTTCAGGGATGAGCGCACCCTTGTGAGAAGGTTCTCGAAGTACTCGAGCTCCTCCTGGACGCCGGACTCCTGGAACGCGTTCAGGACATCGCCTTCCATGTCCCCAGCGACTTCTCGAGCGATCTCGCCGATGCCTCCGAGGTGTTCGACGATCCCCTCGATCCCAGAGCTCCAACTCTCACCGTCCGTGGCCAGGGTGTGGATCAGGTCGACGCCCGCGGCGATGGAGGCCGGGCTTGGGTTCTCGAGCAGCTCGCTCAGCGCACCGATGCGCTTCGCCAGGACACGGAGCTTGGCCGTGTTACCGCTTTCGATGTCGCCCAGAAGGGCAGAGAGTTCCTGGTCGAGTTCTCCCAACGCCTCCCGTCCGTCGGCCTGGATCACCTGGATCAGCGTCCTTGCGCTGGATTCGAGGGTCTTCAGGTGGTCGCCCGCTTCGCCCTCCTCGAACTCCTGAATGAGGCGATCCACATCCTGGGCCAGCCGACCGAAGTCCGCCAAGATCGTCCCTGCAAACCCTTCGAACACTTCCGTGAGGTCCGCTTGCCCATCGAGGTACTGGTTGCCGAGATCCGACAAACGCTGGCTCTGTCGGGCGAGCTCCTCGAAGCGAGCACGCT
>JAJDEX010000067.1 GCA_029259575.1 Planctomycetota bacterium
GGGTCGGTGCGGGAGCGGTCTTCAAGTTGATGGAGGCGGGCCCGAACGACCTGCCGCCCTTGTTCCTCGACAGGGTCGATGCCTGGTTCAACTGGACGACCATCGAAGCCTATCGGTGGGCCGTCACGATCGAGATCGTGATCGTTGCCACGGCGCTGATTCGTCCGCGCATCGGCTGGATCCTCCTCGCCCTACAATATGTGGCTTTTCTCGTGATCCTGATGAACCTTCAGCTGTCGGGCGCAACGAGTTGCGGTTGCTTCGGTGGAGTCGTTCCGGTCAAGCCGTTGGAGATGATTTCGGTCGACGCACCGCTCTTGTTGATCCTGCTGTTCACAAAGCCCTGGAAACGACTGCCGAAACGGGCGTTCAATCCGATGCCCTGGATCGCGATTGCATTGGCTGCAATTGGCGCACTGTGGGCGCCGCACCACTTCTTCACGACCAACATGGACGACGGACGCTGGTTCGCGTTTTGGGAGACGTTCCACGAAGGTCATGGGATGACTCTTGTCGCCAAGGAAAACCCGGACGAAAGGCCGCCCCATGGCCCCGAAGTGGTGCAGAACGACGGTGACCCGAAGGGCACGAAGCCCGAGCCCCCTACGCCTCCGCCTGTCGATGACTTCGTGATGCTCGACCCGCATTCCTGGGTCGACCAGATGATCGACCAGACGCAGATCGGCACCTACTTCGATGGAGACGTGTTCGCGTTGCCCGGTACGGCGCACGTCATCCTGTACCGCCGAAACTGCGGTCACTGTCAGGAGCACCTGATGGAACTCGCATTGAACCCGATCCCGGACCAACAGGTGGTTCTGATCGAGTTGCGCGCCGATGGAGACGAACAACTCACCGACATGATCGACATGAAGCCCCAGACGGACTTCATGGGGCAGCT
This sequence comes from Planctomycetota bacterium, assembly GCA_029259575.1. Lineage (GTDB taxonomy): Bacteria > Planctomycetota > UBA1135 > UBA1135 > JAJDEX01. Next base: position 902 of record JAJDEX010000067.1, read on the forward strand.
CAAGTCCCTACCGAAGGGCTATGGATTGCAGACTCCCTGGTCGTTCGAAGTCGAAGGCTACATCGTCACTTCGGTCACGGACGTTCGGTCCGAGATGGGCGATTGAGCGGACGTATCAAGCAGGACATCACGGCGCTCGCTCTCCTGATTCTCGGGGGAGCGGGCGCCGCGAGTTGTTCCGAGGATGCCAGCGATACGGATGCGGCCGACTTCGCGATCCTGATGGACGAAACCTGGCAGGACCGGACGCTCGAGGAATCCGGTCTGCTCCAGTGGATCCAAGGCGGTGAGGACGCCCTCCCGATCCCTGCGCAGGTCGTGGTCTATCGCAAAGGTTGCGGCGTCTGCGCCCATCACTTATCCAGCCTCGATCGAACCGCTGGACGTGTTCCGCTGGTCCTGATCCGCGTTCCCGATGAGCGCGATGCCGACGAGGAGACCGACGCCCGGGACTTCGCGCCCGAGAATCACGTCCACCTCGAACTGATCGCCCTTCCGCGGGGTTACGGCTTCACCGCGCCCGCCACCTTCTTCGTGGATGCGACGCGGACGATCCGCCAGGTCCGGCGCGCCGTGGAGCTGAGCGAGCGACGTTGACCCGCGCGGGGACTCGCCCAACTTGATTCGGGCAGCCTTCCGCGGGACCGCATCGAGGGCCCGGCCGACCGCTCCCTCGCGCATCGAACGCGCCCCAACGCAAGACGGCCCCGTCTCCGGAGCCATCTGCATATGTGGAAGCGTGGAACGCGCTACTTCAACGAGACCAAGTACCCGATGAACGCATCGACGTTCTCACCCTTGGGGTCGTACTCGAACTCGCCGTTGCCCTCTTCCTCGTCGTCGGGGTCCGTGCCTTCGAAGTACGTGCGCACTTCCTTGAAGCCGGCCTCCATCAGGACGTCCTTGAGCTCGGTCAGGAACCACAGGCGCCAGTCGTACTCGAACGCGTTCTCCCAGCGGCTTCCGTCGCGGAAGTCGAAGTGGATCGCGGCCTTGTACTCGCCGCTGCCGGGGAAGTACTCCTTCTGGTCCCAGACGTAGGTGAACGCGCCCTCGATGTCGCGCTCCTCCTCCATCTCGACCATCGAGTCCGGACCGCCGTAGTGGTCCATCACGAACACGCCGTCGTCGGCGAGGTCCGCGTGCACGGCCTTGAAGTACGACAGCAGCGTCGCGCGGTCGTGGAAGCCGAAGTAGCTGAAGTTCTGGGCCGTGGTCAGGTCCGGACGCTTGTCCGAACGATCGCGCACGTCCATCAGGTGGAACTTCATGCGGCTGTGACCGTCCTCGACCTTGCCGAAGTTGCGCAACTGGCCCCAGGCCATCGGCTCGGGATCCAGGTCGGCGCCTTCGACGGTGTTCTCGGGGCTGCGGCTCAGGAACTCGGCGGACAACAGCGACGTGCCGCAGAAGTCCTCGCGCAGGTGGCGCAGCGGGCGGCCGCGCAGGTCCTCGAAGACCTCGGTCAGGAAGTCCACGTCGGTCTCGGGCGAGTTCACGGACCGCTGGTACAGGTCGTACCGATCCGCGTTCTTGGCGTTGAGCTTGCGGTCCTTCTTCTTGACCGACTTGGGCGCACCGCTGCCGGTGTGCTTGCCCTTGGCGCTCTTGCCGCTCTTCTTCTGCTTCTTGTCTTTGGTCTTGCTCGACATGGTGTTCCCCTCGGAATCCTGGGTTCGGGATCGTGGGATCCGAACTTGCGGTCGCGGATCCTAGCTCGGCTGGGATCGCGTTCCTAGCGTCGCCCGAGATTCGGCTCGCCCTCGTTCCACGTCGGAGTGATCTCGCCGTCGACGACCAGACGCACGGCGTCGAAACAAGCGCGCACGGCCTGCTCCATATGCTCGTAATCGAGCGATTCGGGGTCGTCCGAGGCCTGATGGTAGTCGTCGTGCATGTTGTAGGAGGAGAACGTCTGGCCGACGATGCCCTTTTGCACGAAGACGATGTTGTCCGAGCGCGCGAAGAAGTTCTGCTCCGGACGCATGTCCTCGGCGACGCCGATGCCCAGTTCCTTGAGTCGGGGCCCGAGCGAACTGCGCTCGAATCCGGACAACCAGAGCTGACCCGGACCACCGACCGTCTCGTCGGGGCGCCCCACCATCTCGAAGTTCAGGTTGCAGTTGATCTTGGTCAGATCGACCGGGCAGTTGTCGGCGAAGTAGTGCGTGCCGAGCATGCCGTGCTCCTCCGCAGCGGCGAGCAGCACGTAGACCGTGCGCGCCGGACGTTCCTTGGCCTGCCCCAGGGCTTCCGCCATCTCCAGCACCGTCGCGACGCCACTCGCGTCGTCGTCGGCACCGTTGTAGATCGTGTCCTCACCGTCCTCGGGCCCGCTCGCGTTGCGCGACCTCACGCCCAGGTGATCGTAATGCGCCGACAGGACGACCACTTCGTCCTTCAACTCGGGGTGTTCCTCGGTGCCCACACCCGGCAACTTCGCGAC
>JAJDEX010000068.1 GCA_029259575.1 Planctomycetota bacterium
GACGCGTATTCGCTGGATACTCGGAGGAAGTGCAACGCCGCCTGCGCGGATCCTGTCGGTTTCGAGTGGGTCATCACTTCTTCAACGGCCTGCTAGTGCGTCCGGGAACGCAGGAAGCGGGCGTTGGACTCGCGAACACGATCCAGCAGGGGCTGCAGAGCACCTTCCCGAGCCGCCAGGTCATCGCGGTTCGCGCTGCACCAGGGGCAGGCCATGTCGTCGACGTGGAAACGGATGAAGTCCGCGGGGCCGGAGTCGAGCGAACCGGCCAGGTCCCGCGCCAACCAATGACGTGCCGGACACGAGATCCGGCCGGCCTGCCAGAGGAGGGCCACGTCCGTCTGGGCCTCCCCGTCGTGGGCCTGTTGGGCGAAGGCCGGGACGAGGCTGCCGTCGGGGTCCTTGCGGGCGGCGAGTTCGCGCATGCGCTTCAGGGCTCGGAACTTGATGCCGGCCACCGCGGTCTCGTCACGCAGATCCAGGCGCTCCCACGTGTCGCGGTTGCGCCAGCCTCCGGCGAACAGGGCTTCGACGACCATCAAGCGCTGGAACTCGCCCGCCTCCCAGGTCTCCTGGACCCACTCGCGCAGCACGTCACCCAGGATCGAGCGGCCGTGTTTGCGCAGGTCCTCGTCGCGCAGGACCTGGGACGGGGTCTCCGCTTCGCTGACCATGTTCTCGAGCGGCGACACCTCCTCGCCATCGTCGTCGGTGGACGAGAGCGTGCGGGTGCGGCGGCGGCGCAAGTGGTCGATCGTGCGATTGCGACAGATGCCGAACAGGTACTGCTCGAAGGTGAAGAGCGGGTCGAACGAGGGGATGCCGCGCACCGCGCCCAGGAAGACCTCTTGCACGACGTCCTCGCGCGCCTGTGCATCATCGATGCGACGCGACACGTAGGCGTACAGTCGGCCCGCGAACTGGCGCTCGACCTCCATCCACTCGCCATCGTCGAAGGCCCGCAAGCGCTCGATGTCGGGGGACCACTCGCTCATCGCGTCGGCTCCGTTCGATTCATGCCGCTCATTCGACCGCTTGCAGGAAGACCATGCCAGCCAGCATGACGGCGAATCCCAGACTCGCCATGAGCATCAGGAAGAGACTCAAGCGCACGCCGCGTTGCATGACGTTGCCCGAGGAACTCACGACCGGATCCACCGAGGTCTGGAACATGCGCAGCGCGCCGCTGGCGAGGCCTCCGACCAGGGCGGCCAGGACCTCGAAGGCGACCCGCAGCGTGGCCACCACGCCAAGGGCGGGACCCCCTTGGATGCGCGGAGGGACCGGAACGGTCGCTGTGCGCCCCACCGTGGCCCCCAGCCTGGGCGCAGGTCCCGTCTCGAGGATCGCGGCCGCTTGCGCCTCCGCGGCGGCACCGACCCCGGCCCCCTTCCCCAGAACCCTATCGGCGACCTCCTGCAGGAGACCTCGGCCGACGGCGTCGTCGTCGCGGGGAGGTTCCGGCATCCGCACGGGGAGGATCGGCGTCGGGCGGGTCGCATCCGCTTCGCTGGAACGGGGTGCCAGCACGGGCTCTTCGCCCCAATCGATCGCGACCGAATCGCCGGGCCGCGCGGTCTGATCGAGCTCGGCCAGGATCTCGCCGACGTCGGCCGGACGATCGTCGGGCTTGAGCCGCAGGCAGGCTTCGACGACCGGCCGCAAGCGAACCGGGAACCCGGCCGGGAACTTCGGCGGATCGTCCTGGGTGCGCATCACGAGGCCACCGCCGTCGAGCGCCTCGAACGGCAGATCCCCCGTGAGCATCTCGAACAGGATGATGCCCAGGGAATACAGGTCGGCGCGGTGGTCCGCGCGCCCCTGCATCATCTCGGGCGCCATGTACTGCGGGGTTCCGCGACCGAACGACAACGTCGTGCGGCCATCGGTCAGCAACTTCGAGAGACCGTAGTCGCCGACGCGCGCGACCTCGCCCTTGAGGAACACGTTGCTGGGTTTCAGATCGAAGTGGACCAGCCGACGATCGTGCAGCGCCAACACACCGCGCGCGGTCTGGACGAAGGTCAACAACGCTGCGGCGGGCTCCATCGGCCCTTGCTTGAGGCGTTTGGCCAGCGTCTCCTCGCCGGCGTACCCCATGATCAGGTACGGCACGCCCATGGCCGAACCCAGGTCCTCGATGGTCACGAGGTTCGGGTGATCGATCGCGGCGAAGTGCCGGACCTGGCTCAGTTCGCGCTCGACGACCTCGCGCTGCGCATCGTCCTCGACCTTGAGGAACTTGACCGCGAAGGCCTTGCCGATCGAGATCTTGCGCGCCTTGTAGACGTCACCGAACGCCCCGCCGCCCAGACGATTCTGGACTTCGTAGCCTTCGATGAATCCGGGCTTGCGGAAGCTGTTGTAGAAGGACTCCCAGTCCATGGCATGCGTGGCGTGGTGGGTTCGCGGATCGCGGTGCACCAGCGCGGTGCCCCAGCCTATCCGGGAGCGCGTGGATCACGCTCACCAGAATTCCCCCTCCAGGTCAGTCGGTCGCCTCCCGGGACCTGGAAATCGTCGGATCGATCGGCCAGATGGAGATCGTGTAAGGAAAGCCCGCGTGGTCTCGCACGCCGGCCCACAGGTCCACGCGCTCCGGGGGCGGCAGGTCGAGGACCATCTCGGCCTGGCTCTCGTCACGCCCCGGGATGCGCACGCCGCCATCGCACTGCACCCGCAGGCGGCCGCCGGTCTCGCACAGCACGACATCGCGGTCCAGACCCGCGACGGGCACGTGACGGTCCGTGCGCGGCCCGATGCGAACGCGTCCCCCTTCCCCAGGAGCCAGCAGCAGGACGCGCGCGGCGCCCTCGGCTTCGAGCCCTCCACCCAGGTCGAGACAGGCGGAACCGGAGCCGGGGTCCGGTTCACGGAAGCGCATGGACACGCCACCGGCGAGCCGCAGCTCGGCTCCGTCCGTCAACGACGCCGAGCCGACGACGCGCCGGCCGTCGATCGCCACACGCGCCTCGCCGCAGGGGCTGGCGACCCAGCTGGCGCCGGAGTGGAAGGACGTCCGGCGCGTGATCGTCAGGTGACGCGGCTCGAGGTCCGCCAGGATCGGCAGGTCGGCGCGACCGGCGGACGCGTGGCCGACGCAGATGGACGGCCCGGTCAACACGAGGAACTCACCGCCCTCGTCGACGGCCAGCCCGAATCGTTGGCAGGGCTCGTCGGACTCGGGAACGACCTCGGAATCGTCCGGGACGGGAGGCGGCGGACCGTCCTCCGGAGAGGCGGCGCGCATGTCGGCCAGCAGGTCCCGCAGCGCCGGATCCCCGCCTGGTTGTGCCGATCGACCGGGGACTTCGGCATCGTCCTTGGGCTCCGGACGGTCGTCGCCCGCGGCCCCATCCTTCGCAGCACGCTCCGAGGACAACACGCGTGCACCCAGGGCTTTCAACCGAGCCAACCACCGGGGACCGACAGCATCGGCCCCGGAGGTCGGGTGGAAGATCGCGGAGGATGCCATGGGTCGAAGGTCCGCTTCGGATGCGCAGGGAACGGGACTGCATTTTCGAGTCGCAGCGAGACGCGTGGCGACTGCGCCGAATGGGCCCGACCAGAATAGGCCAAGGCGCACCGTGGGGTACGCCTTGGCCATGTCGCTGTTCCGAAGCGCGAGCGCCCTGGACGGTCGGGCACCAGGAGAGCGCCCGTATGGAGCCGGACTTCGCCCAGTCAGACGCCCAGAACGACGCCGCCACCTTCCGCGCGCGCGCTGAAGAAGGCCTGGCGGGCCCGTTGGTAGAGGTCCTCGCGGCGCCGGATCTCGGGGTGCGGACAGCTCGAGATGCCGACGGACAGGGCCAGGCTGTCCCCGACGAGGTCCTTCAAGCCACGCTCCTCGGCGGTCGCTCCGACACGCTCGGCCATGGCCCGGGCGCCATCGGGGCCCGTGTTCGGCAGGAGGAACAGGAAGGAGCTCTCGTCGAAGCGACCCAGCACGTCCGTGTCCCGCGAAGCAGCCAGGAAGATGCCGGCCAGCTCGCGCAGGATCTCGTCGGACGCCTGGCCCTCGAAGCCGAGCATCACGCAGGACAAGGGCTGCTCGAAGCGCCGTGCGCGCTTGAACTCCTCGTCCAACTTGTAGTTGAGGAAGGCGTAGTTGAAGAGGCCGGTCGCGGAGTCGCACACCGCAGCGATCAGGCCGCGGTCGGACTCGCCGGTGACCAGATCGGTCAGGAGCGCCTCGGGCAGGACGAAGGCGTGCTCGTCCTCGTCGGCCTCGCGCGACTCCGACGGCAACGCCGGGCGCGGTCCGGAGTTGGCCCCGAGGCCCTTCTCGAGCGCCGAACGGGTCAACGGACGCTGGAAGACGCCCGTGGCACCGCAGAAGTGCGCGATCGGCTCGGACAGCTGATTGCCGTGCGAACTGACGACGAACGTGCGGCATTTCACACGACCGGTCAGGGTGCGGCAGACCTCGTAGACGTTGTCGCCCGCGGCTCCCTCACCGATCGTCAGGCGAACGTCCAGGAGGATCACGTCCCCCGGAACCGGCGGGCGGGACAACAGGTTCTCGACGCTGTCGATCGCGTCGAGCTCCCAGCCCTCCAGCTCCTGGATGGCGCCCCGCGCCGAAGCCAGAAGTGCCTCGTCGGTCGTAACCACTCGGATTGTGCGCAGGCCGTCGCCCATCTCGTGTCCTCTTCGGTCTCGTGCTTTGTGCGTGTGTCGCCCAGGGAGCGACACGGAATTTGGAGTGGAGCGAGCGGTGCGAGGTCAGCTCAGGCGCTGAGTTCCTCGATCCAATCGTCCGGAATGTCGTAGTTCGAATACACGCTCTGGACGTCTTCGTTGTCCTCGAGGGCATCGATCAGCTTCAGCAGTTTCTTGGCGTCGTCCTTCTCCTGGACGGCGACCGTGGTCTGGGGGACGTAGCCCGTCTCGGCCGAGAGCAGCGTGAGGTCGGCCGCCTCGAGCGCTTCCTTGACCGGCAGGTAGTCCGTGGGCGGAGCCAGCACGACGGCGGCTCCGGTCTCGAAGCGCACGTCGTCCGCACCCGCCTCGAGCGCAGCCTCCATCACGCCGTCCTCGTCCTTGCCTTCCATGTCCACCACGAAGACCGAGAAGAAGTCGAACATGAAGGCGACGGAGCCCGAGTTGCCCATGTTGCCCGCGTGGTGCTCGAGCGTGTACTTCACGTCCGGCGCCGTGCGGTTGCGGTTGTCGGTCAAACATGCGATCAGGATCGCCACGCCGCCGGGGCCGTAGCCCTCGTAGACGAGTTCCTCGAACGCATCCCCAGACTTGTCACCGGCGCCCTTCTTGATGGCGCGCTCGATGTTGTCCTTGGGCATGTTGACGGACTTGGCCTTCTCGACCGCGTACTTGAGCTTCAAGTTCGCATCGATGTCGGGGCCGCCTTGGCGCACCGCGGAAATGATGTTGCGCGACGCCTTCGAGAAGATCTTCGCGCGCTTCGCATCCACCGCGCCCTTGCGGTGCTTGATGTTGGCAAATTTGGAGTGGCCGGCCATCGGATCAGGTCCAGGAGAAGACGTCGGTTCGAAGAGGGGAAAGGTCTCGGCGCGACGTCGTCGCGAGACCCCCAGGAATACAGAAAGGAACCTCCCGATCCTAGCTTGGATCGAGAGGTCCTGATCGAGTCGCGTGGATCGGGCGCCAACCTGGGAATCCCAGCGACGCTCGTACCAGCAGAATTAGCGCTTCGAGAACTGGAAGCCGCGACGGGCGCCGCGACGGCCGTACTTCTTGCGCTCCTTCATGCGGGAGTCACGGGTCAGAAGACCGTGCTCCTTCAGAGCGTCGTAGGTGGCCGGGTTGATCGTCTTGAGCGCACGGGCGAGGCCCAGGCTGACCGCATCGGCCTGCCCGGTGGTGCCGCCACCGCGAACGTTGCAGAACACGTCGTACGTGTCCTCCGAGCCGGTCGGGGCCAGGGAGGCCTTCGCGGACATCTGGCACTGCAGCGTCGGGAAGTACGTGGCGAGGGGCTTGCCGTTGACGACGAAAGCACCCGCGCCGGGCTTGATACGCACGCGGGCGACGGACGACTTGCGACGACCGAGTCCCCAGGTCCAAGGATTGATGACGGCCATATCAGATACTCTCGACTTTGACGGGTTGCTGGGCGGAGTGCGGATGATCGGTGCCGGCGTAGACCTTGAGGCCGCGCAGCATGTCGCGTCCCAAGCGGGTCTTGGGCAGCATGCGGCGCACGGCGAGGGTCACGATGTCGGCGGGGCGACGTTCGGCGACCTTGTCGATCGGAACCTCGCGGCGACCATCGGGGTAACCGGTGTAGTGCTGGTAGAGCTTGCCGGGACCCTGCGCATCGCCCGACTTCTTGCCGGACAGGCGGGGCTTCTCGCCCTGAATGACGACGACGTGCGTGTTGCCGCCTTCGCTCGGGGTCCAAGAGGGGCGGTCCTTGCCCATCAGCTGGCGCGCGATCTTGGCAGCCATGCGGCCGAGCGAATGCTCAGAGGCGTCGTAGAGGAACCAGCGCTCCTCGGTGTCGACGGCGCGGATGTGGGAAGTGGTCATCGCAGGTCTCCCGTAGTGGAAGGGTGCCCGTGGCCGGATTCGCAGGATTGCGAGCGGCGGGCTGGGACCCAAGTGGGAGGTCCGGTGAGGTGGGTTTCGGAGGGTCGGTCGGACGTTGGCAACGGGCCGCGCGCCACGGATGGCGGGCGTCCCGAGCGGAGATCCTTCCGGAAAGGGCCGCACAAGGTACGGTCGGACCCCGCAGTCATCAAGAGCGCAGACCCGTTCGCCGGGCCGAATTCCACATCAATTTCAGTGAGGTTCGGGGACTCGCGAAGGACCGGCGGCCCGGAACCCCGGTGCGGACGCCCGGATTCCGCGGAACGACGGGCCTCAACGGAAGTCGACGACCCGCACCCAGGTCACGGGATCCGCGCGCCGGGCACCCCGTCGGGGGCCGCTGGGATCGTCCGGATCCTGGGCCTGGGAGGGCCCCACCGACCGTGTCAGGGGCTGCCCGGGTGCCAGACGGGCGACCAGGACCGGGACGCCCTGGGGCAGCGCGGCGGCCAACCACCCGGGCGGATCGGTGGATTCCGCCTCCGGGACGATCGCGGTGCCCTCGTTCCGGTTCGGGAGCGGGCCGCCCTGCTTCCAAGGTCCGTGGCGGGCCCAGGTCCCCTCCGGAGATCGCAACCAGGTCTCGGCCAGGTTCCCGAGGCCATTGCTGTCGCGGGTCAAGGTGCCGGGGGAGGCCGGCGTCCTGCGCACGAGGCGTTCCCCGCCCCGTACCGTCCAGGTGTCCGAGGGCGCCGTCGCAGAACTCGTGACGGTCCAGTGCACCGCGGCGCCGGTCGGCGTGACGTCCAACGTTCCGGAGGGCTCGGGCTCGAGGTCCAGTTCTCCCGAACCCACGTCCACCCGCACCCACTCCCCGCCGTCCCCCTGCCCTTCGAAGACGCGCACTTGATTCGCCTCGCGGGTGCGCGCCTGCTCATGCAGGGACGTGGCCAGCAGCGCACCGCCGCACGCCAGAGGCACCAGCACGATCGCGGGGAAGCGTCGCAACGAAACGAGCAACAGGAACGTCGCGATCAACGCGACCGCGCCCGACGTCCCGAGCTTGGCGGTCCCGTCCGGCGGCGGAGGAACCGTGCGCACGGCCACGGCCAGACGATTCCACCCGGGCCTGCGGTTGTCGCGCAGGACCTCGGCGCCGCTCGTGGATTCCGAGGACTCCGGATCCACGCGGATCTCGGGCGTTCGTCCCAAGGGATCGACCGGGAAGGGCAAGCGCAACGACCGGGACTCGGCCGAACTCTCCAGGTCCAGATGGACGGTGAGCGAACCGGCGTCCCCCAATTCGTAGGTCACGCTCGACACCGGCCCCGTGAACTTGACCAACACGGGCACGTGCCGATTGTCGTCCTGGACCGTGGACGTGGTCGCGGCAGCGGCGAGCGCCAGGGAGAGAAGGGAAGCGATCACGCCTCGTCCTCCTCGTCCAAGTCCTGGGCCACCTCGATCGCATCCACGCCGTCCCCGGCCAACCAACCGGCAGCCAGCAGCACGAGCGCGACGAGCACGGGCGTGAAGCGGGGCGGCGCGCCCTCCCACGTCCAGGTCAGGGGCGAGAACCCGGAGGCTCGCACGAGCCAATCCGGACCGCCGCCGCGGACGCCGTCCCAACCGACGACCGCCGACAACATCGCCGGCAGCGCCACGAGGCAGCACCAGAATCCTGCGTACATGCCCGCGGCCGTCGCATCCCGCGCGGAGCGTGACGCGGCCAGGACCAGCAAGGGCACGACGACGAGCCCGCTCAACGTCGTCCATTCGATCGCACGCCCGGAACGGTGGTCCATCCACATGGCGGTCAACGCCACGGCGATCAGGGTCGCAGCGATGACCCGCAGCGGCACCATGCGCATGCGGGGCAACGGCGGAAGTCCTCCGAGCGCGGCCCAGGTGAACGCCAACCAGGCCGTCCGGGGAAAGTCCCCCAGCGCCTGACCGAAGGCTCCGGGCGCGCACAGGATCGTGACCGAGGCGCCGAAGAGCAGGACCAGCGTGCCCCAGCCCATCAGTCGCGTCCTCGGGCGTTCGCAGGTCGCAGGTGGTAGTCCGCCACGTCCCAA
>JAJDEX010000069.1 GCA_029259575.1 Planctomycetota bacterium
CGCGTGCTCGAGGAGGAGTCGCACCTGGCCAGCGAGATCCTGGCCGACGAGCGCGGCGTCTTCCCGGCCTGGGAAGGCAGCGAGTGGGAGACGCGCGGACGCAAGCTGCGCAACTCCTACACGACCACCGTTGCGCCGACCGGCACGATCTCGATCATCGCCGACTGTTCGGGCGGCATCGAACCGATGTTCAGCCTCGTCTTCGAGCGTCAGGTGATGAAGGACGAGAACGGCGTCCCGACGCGCATGCGCGAGGTGAACTACGTCTTCGAAGAGGCGGCCAAGGCGGCCGGTTACCTGAACGACGAGCTGACGGACCAGATCTTCGAGCAAGGCAGCCTCGCCCACGTCGACGGCATCCCCGCCGAGCATCAGAGGACGTTCGTCACCGCGCACGACATCTCGCCCGAGTGGCACATGCGCATGCAGTCCGCGTTCCAGCAGCACTGCGACTCGTCGATCAGCAAGACGATCAACTTTCCGACCGACGCGACGGTCGAGGACGTCCGCAAGATCTATGAACTGGCGATCGCGGAAGACGTCAAGGGCGTCACCGTCTATCGCGACGGCTGCCGCGACATGCAGCCGATGGCGCTGAAGTCGTCGACCGAGACCAAGTCGGACCCCTCGATCTCCGAAGCCGCCACGGACATGATCATGGCGCCGACGCTTTCCGGAGCCGAACTCGCTCCGGTCAAGCTGCCCGAGATCATGAGCTGCCTGCGCGTCCGCCAGATGACGCCTTTCGGCAACATGCACGTGAAGGTCACCGTCGATCCCGTGACCGGTCGCGAGCGCGAGGTGTTCGCCCAACTCGGCAAGGGCGGCGACGTCGCCAACTCGGACCTCGAGGCCATCTGCCGGATGCTGTCCCTGTGGCTGCGTTCCAACGGAACGCTCGAGCGCGCCATCCGTCAGTTCTCGGGTATCGGCTCGAGTTTGACGGTGCCGACCAAGGACGGCCGCATCATGTCGCTCGCCGACGGATTGGCGACGGCGCTGACCCGCTACCTGGCGGCCAAAGAACGCAACGGCCTCGAGGCTCTGCTGTTGGGCCGAGTCGCACCGGACGAAGATCCGGTCGAGGCCGCGGCCAAACCCAAGCCGAAAGTCAGCGTCGCCGAGCCGCGCAACAGCGCGAACTACAAATTGAAATGCCCGTCGTGCAGCGGAACGCTCGCCTTCCAGGAAGGCTGCGTGAAGTGTCACGGCTGTGGTTTTAGCCAGTGTTGATTTAGACTGACCCCCCTGGTTTGGCGATGGGGATCGCCGGACCTGATTCCAAAAGTGGCCGTCCTTCCTTTGGGAAGGGCGGCCGTTTTCGTGGTTGCTCAACGATCCCATTAGGGCCGCTTGAGGGGTTCTTGGTGACCTCAGTCAGGCCTACGAACCGCAGGAGATGGACCGGCCACGCCCAGCAGGGGAACGACCCCGAGGCACTCCACGAGTCGGAATCGTGGACGTCCTTCTTGGCACGCCGTTCGGCAGACCCAGCGATAGCCCGCGCGACCCGGGCTTCACCTACAGCAAGGCCTTGTCACTGACCTAGGCGCCTCCGTCGCGGCCAGCAGAGTCCATAGGGATCGCGAGGTTCCACAGAGAATCCGGATGCCCAGACCGTTGGTCGTCCGAAGAGATCGGAGCGCTGGTTCTGGCCGTACCTCCAGTCGACCGCAAGGCGAGGGCGAAGAGAATGATGGCGACGGCGGTCAGGAACTCCGGGTGCAAGTCCAGCGACGTACCGAGGATCGACTGTCCGAGCAGCAAGGCCCCGGCCGCGAACAGGAGCACGCTGAGGGCGCCGGAACGAACCGCTCCGTCGGATCCATCGACCTGTTCTTCAACCGGCGTGAAGGCGTCTCGCTGCACAGCACGAGTCGCGAGTTGGTCGCGTGAAACTGCGGTGTTCATCGGCCTCTCCGACCTGTCCTCAGACGCGACAGCCGTTGGGACAAGTTCCGGTTGGTTCGCTGGCTGGCGCGAGCGACGGCTGCGAACGGCGTGGTCCGCGTCTCGCTGATGGTCACGACTCCTGCGCGACCCAGGTCGGCCTGGATCAGGCACTGAATGTCCTCGCCACCCTTGGGACCGTTGATGTCGGTCAAGCGGACGCGAACGGTTTGCACCAGGTGGTCGAAACGGCCTAGAGCAGACCGCAGCTTCTTCTCGATGAAGTTTCGCAAGCGATCGTTCATCTCGATTCCCTTCGAGCGCAGTTCCAGTTTCATGGCGAACTCTGTTCTCCGTGCGTGGGTGGTGGGCTTCACGGCCCGGAAGCGAGCGCGATGTGCTCGCAGGACGTCCCGAGTATCACCCGACGGCTAACGTTCGACCAGATGAACAATATCGTACCTATGCGTCGATTATCTTGACGTAGACTCTGGCCATGGAAGGGCTCAACTACCACCACTTGCTCTACTTCTGGACCGTCGTGCGCGAGGGCGGGATCGCCGCAGCCGGTCGCAAGCTCGGCGTGGGTCGTTCGTCCATCAGCATGCAGCTCAAGAGCTTGGAGGCCTTCGTCGGGGCTCCGCTGTTCGCGCGCTGCGGGCGACGACTCGAGCTGACGGAGACAGGCGAAATGGTCCACCGCTACGCGGAAGACATCTTTCAGACCGGCCGCGAGCTCGTCGATGCGATCCGCGGTCGGCCGCCGGGCAGATCGCGCCCTCTACGGGTCGGCCTCGTCGACGTCATGGCGAAGTCGGTCGCCTTCCACCTTCTCCAACCGGCTCTCGACATGGACGAGCCCGTCTCCCTCTATTGCCGAGAGGAAGAACCCCTTCGCCTGTTCGCCGAACTGGCCGTGCACGAACTGGATCTCGTGCTCTCCGACGTTCCGGTGGCACCGGGACTCAACATCAAGGCGTACAACCACCCGATCGGCGGTTCGACCACGACGATCTTCGCGGCCCCCGAACTGGCGAAGACCCTGAAGGGACGCTTTCCGCAGTGCCTGTCCGGCGCGCCGATCCTCATGCCCTCACCGAACACGGCCATTCGACGCTCGCTCGAGCTTTGGCTGGAAGAAGAGAACCTGCATCCCACCTGCATCGGCGAGTTCCAGGACAGCGCGCTGTTGATGGTGTTCGGCCAAGGAGGTCGCGGCGTGCTTCCGGCACCCACCATGATGCGCGAGGAGATCAGCAAGCAGTACGGCCTGCAGGCGCTCGGCGAGATCAAGCAAGTTGAAGAACGCTTCTACGCGATCTCACCGGAGCGCAAGATCAAGCACCCCGCGGTCGCTCATATCGTGGAGCACGCCAGGGAAGGGCGCGCCGCTGAGCAACATCGCCGGGTATGAACCCGGTTCGTGGAACTGGATATGGAGTCATCCATGCCACTTCACAGAGATTCGGCGATGTTGGCGCCGAACGTGATTCCAATAGTGGCCGTCCTTCCCTCGGGCGGGGCGGCCGACTTCAAGGGGTGGGACTTTCGGATCTGCTGTCCCCATTCATGGTCGATCAGGTCAAGATGGGGGAACCATGAAGTCCGCATTTCTGCTTTGTTTCGTTATCGTTCCGGCGACTCTCGCAAGCGCTGCAACCCAAACAGGTGACTGCGCATCACCGCCCGTGATTGTGGGTACGGGGAGTACTCCGTTCACCTTGATACCGAACACCGTGCTCCCTCCGCCGGGACCGACGTGCGGCAGTTACGGCTCGTCCCCAGACGGGTACTTCGTCTGGACCGTTCCAGCGGACGGTAGCTACGTGCTTCGCCTGGAGACAAGCGATGCCACTCCATTGGTCCTTTCCGTGTTCGATGGGGCAACGTGTGGTGCTCCGTGTCTTGCGTCGAGCTATGCCACGGTGCCGCTGTACGCGCCTCAGGTGATCGTCAATGATCGCAGTATTGGGGAAACGCTTCTGGTCCAGGTCCTGCAGAGTTCCGGCGCCCCTGTCTCCGGTGACCTGGTCGTCGAACCGTACCTTCAGCCACGACCGATCAACGACGAATGCACTTCACCCATCACAGTGACCGGATTTGGCCCGTTTCCTTATGACATGACCGGTGCAACGACGAGCATCGTTGCGCCTGCAGGAAACACGATCAATCGGCAGGACATCTACTTCGAGTGGTTCGCGCCAGCGGCAGGCCCCTACTTCTTTCGATTCTGTCCGAATGCCCCACAACGAAGACTCAACGTGTTTCGGGGTCCGGGTTGCATGGGAGCATTCATCGGCGCGACGCCCGGAGGTGCATCTTGCCTGCCCCCAGTGCGTGGGGGCGTCTTCGTTGCCAATGCCGCACTTGGAGAACGGTTCTTGATCCGCATCTCGGCGATCGACTATTCGTTCGGTGCGGGCGAATTCCTTATCGCCGGTCCCCACCCGAACAACCTTTGCTCGACCCCCCTGGTTGTATTCGACGAAACGAGTTTCGTGATCGACCCCAGTGGAGCCACGCCTTCTGGGTTCCAAGGGGGATCCGGAATTCCATCCGGCTGCGGTCCCAGCTCCGGTCCGGACACGTTCTTCACCTGGACGCCCGCATGTGATGGTGAATACACAATCAGCTTCACCGACTTCGTCTTCATCCACGCATTCCTGGGTTCGAACTGTGGCGCGACCTGTTACGACGCGTCCATCGACTCTATGACGGTCCAGGCGACAGCTGGGCAGGACTACCTGTTCCGG
>JAJDEX010000070.1 GCA_029259575.1 Planctomycetota bacterium
AAGGCCCTGGGCGACGCGAAGACTCGCGCGGGGGACTTCCGTGGCGCGATCGAGGCGCTGACGCAGGCGTTCGAGCATGCGGAGGGCGTTGCGGGCCAACCCGTGTTCGAAGCGTTGACTTTGAACTCGATCGCGATCGCCCACGCGAAGCTGGGCGACTTCGAGAAGGGGATCCTGGTGATGGAGGACGTGCTGGAGCGCATGCGCGCACTCGACGCCGAGGAGCACGAGTACTTCGCGATCCAGTTGTCCAACCTCGCCGCGTTCCACACGCATGCCGGCCATCCGGATCGCGCTATCGAACTGTTCGAGGAGTCCCTCGCCTTGAATCGCAGGTTGTCGCCGTCACCGAACCGCAACGAAGCCATCACGCTGGGCAACCTGGCTGACCAACTGCGTCGCAACCTGCGCTACGAGGAGGCCGAGGTGATGGCACGCGAAGCGGTGGATATGTTGGGCGCGACGTTCGGTCCCGGGACCTTGAAACACGCCGGCGGCCAGTCGATCCACTCGCGCTGCTTGTACGAGCTGGGGCGCTTCGACGAGGCGGCCGAGGCGTTGCGCGGCGCGCTGAACGTGAAAGTACGCGAGACGCCGAACCATCCCGAGTTGGCCAACATGCACCTGCGCATGGCCGAGATCTGCGTCGGTCAAGGCGCTTGGGAACAAGCCCGAGCTTCCGCCTCGACCGCGTTGTCCGAAATCGCGCGCCTGACCCCGGACGACGAGGTGTCGGCGATCGTGGGCGAGATGCTGCTGGGCCTGGCGCAGGTCATGGGCTCCGAGGAGTCCGACGCATCAAGCTCGCTCGAGGCCCATGCACGGGCATGCGAGACCTTCGACGACAACCACGTCCTGCTCTGGCGCGCCCGCGCGATGCTGGGCCTGGCCGAGATCGCGACCGGCGCTTCCGGCGAGGACGCAGGCGAAGCCCGCTTCGACGCCGCCATTTCGCGCCTGACCGAGATCGTCGGTCCGGACGACGTGCGGGTCACCACGCTCACCCCTTGGACCAACCGTTGATCCTGGTCCTGGAAGATGGTTCCGGGCCCATCGTTGAACGAACAACGAAGGACCCGGACGCCGACTTCGAGAACCAAGCTTGGCGCAGGGCGCGCGCCGGCGTCGGTTCATGACCTAGGATGGGTCCATGGTCCACAACGCTGTCATGGCATTCTCGTTCGTCGCTCTCGTTGGTTGCGCATCCACGCAACCCTGGCCCGTCTCGACCCTGGAGGCCGAGGGCATCGACGCCGCCGTGATCGAGTCCCTGGTCGAGGACATCGAAGCCGGCAGCTACGGCCTGATCGATCACTTCACGGTCATCCGACACGGTCGCATCGTCGCGGACCATCACTTCGAGCACGACTACCTGACGATCTCGGCGCCTCATGTGAAGCGCAATCATCAGTACGACTACGACCACCCGGATTGGCACCCGTACTACCTGGGCACCGACATGCACACGCTGCAGTCGGTGACGAAATCAATCACGTCGGTCGTCCTGGGTATCGCGATGGACGAGGGCTTCATCCCGGGCGGTGTCGAGACGCCGGCGATGTCCTGGTTCGACGCGTACCACCCGGACATGACCGAGCCGTGGCGACGCGCGATGACCTTGGAGGACCTGTTGACGATGCGCAGCGGGATCGATTGGAACGAGATGATCTCGTACGAGGACGCGACGAACAGCTGCATCCTCCTCGAGGACAGCGACGCGTGGATCCAGTTCATCATCGACCAACCGATGCGCGAGGAGCCCGGCACCCGGTTCGACTACAACTCGGGCGTGTCGGTGCTGCTGGGCAAGATCGTCCGCGAGGCCACGGGCCGCCGCATCGACGACTACGCGCGCGAGAAGCTGTTCGAACCGCTGGGCATCACCGACTTCCACTGGAAGATCACGCCGGACGGCGAGTGCGACACCGAGGGCGGGCTGTACCTGTCGACGCACGATCTGGCGCGCATCGCTCAGCTGTTCTTGCAGCGCGGCATGTGGAACGGAAAGCGCATCGTGTCCGAGGCCTGGGTCGAGGCTTCCGTGACGCCGCACGTCGCCGATGTCGCTCCCAAGAACCTGGGGAACGACCAGGGCTACGGCTACCAGTGGTGGATCCCCGAGCACGCGGACGGGGCGCCGGTCATCTTCATGGGGAACGGTTATGGTGGCCAGTTCCCGGTCGTCGTGCCCGAACTCGACCTGGTGATCGTGTTCAACGCCTGGAACATCCACGAGCCCACCGAACGCAACCTCTGGTCCGCCATGTACCGCGTGGTGAACGCCGCCGGCGGAACGGAGTAACGAACAACATGAGATGGTTCTCCAAGAAGGTGACGCTCGAGGCTCAGCTGAAGAACCTCGAAGCGCTCGGATTCGCGCTGGGCGACGACGCCACGTTCGACGACCTGTTCCTGTTCGGGGATCGCGAAGCACTCGAGGCCGCGCCGTACAAGAGCCTCGTCGAGACGATGGCGCAAACGATCGAGCGCGAGCCCGAATCGCCCATCTGCGACCGCTTGTGGATGTGCGACTTCGAGCGCATCGAGGATCACGGCGACTACGCCGATGTGCTCGTCCGTCTCGAACGCATGACCGGCGGCGTGGTCGGGCTCTCCGAGATCCAGGACCACGTCGGCGAGGACGGGACCTGGGTGAGCTTCGTGGTCGACGGCCAATCGATGCGTTGGGACCTCGCGTTCGATGGCGACTGGCTCGATCCTCGCGTCTTCGCGCTCTACGCGGGCCTGCTCGAGCGCGAGGGCGCACCCCTCGGCCTCTACATGGGCAGCAACCACGAGGAGTACGGCCAGGAGGTCCTCCTGGTCGTGCTCGATCCCAGCTTCGCGAAACCGTTCGGCAAGCTCGTCGGC
>JAJDEX010000008.1 GCA_029259575.1 Planctomycetota bacterium
CACTCATCATTTGTCTCACAGTTATCGGGGCAGTCCTCGGAATCGGCTGCGGGATCAGGGGGTGGACAAATAGGCGGCGGGGGCGAGATGAATCCGGGAAACAAAGGCGGGGAGGGGCCTGCGAATGGACCGGCAGAGACAGGAGCATAGCCGAATGCTGGACCAAAGGTGGTATTCCGTTCAAGCCCCGGTTGAGGAATCAGCGACTCCCCTGGGGAGAGGCACCATGGCTCTGGACTTCGCCGTCGTCTCCGTTGCCGCCGCAGGCCATCGCCAAGGTCGTTTGAACCCCATTCGTAAGACCCGCCTAGGACGCCTACATCTTCGACCAAGTCGTTCAGGCCAAGGTCTCCGAATTGATCATCATCAGTTACAGTCGATGATGCAAACTCTGTAACTACGCCGCTCTGATGAGCTGCTCTAGGATCCGAGCGATGACCAAAGTATGCCATTTCAGGCATTCCGTAACTCGACTCCATGCCGCCGTGGAGAAATCCAGCTCCGTATCCAGCGCTAGCCGGCCCTCTACGAGATGGGGTAGGCAAATATCCCCCTGCCGCTTGTGGCGTCCCTCCTGCGTCGCCGCAACCGCCACCACACCCCCCACCAGAGTCGCATTGACAGTTGTAGCCCTTCGAGTCACAGCAGGATTCGAGATTCGTTCCGGGAATGATGTGGGTCATGGCATGTGCTGCGTCGTGATGTATTGGCGGGTAAGGCTTGGAGCTCCTCTGGCAGCTGGGCTAGGCCGTAGCCACTGCGTCGAACCAGATCATTGGTAACAGGCGGCTCAGAGTGAACTGAGAGGCATCCTGGTCGCCTATGATCCGCACGCGAAACAGCTCGCTAATTCCGGACCATTCTTTTTCAAACCGGCCAACCGAGAGGCCCTTGATCCTAACCGCACCAGAGATGGGACTCCCGTCTCCTGGGGTCTCCTCGCTCTTAGTGTACGGGATAATGTGGATTCCCTTAATATTGCCAGAACTGAGATCAATTACATCGAGGGTCACCCTAACGATGTCGCCACCTCGAGGAATCCAGGGACCCCAGATGTCGTCTTTGCCGTGAAGGTATTGTCCGTCGTACATGGTGGCTCCTAGGGGCTAGCTCGGCTGGACTGCGTCAAACCAAACGGGAGAGAGTATCCGAAAGAGGACATAGTGGGAAGCAGTCGTCCCTGTACTCGTAAACTTATACCGAACGAGCTCCTCTAGCCCGGTCCACTCAGCATCAGCTCTCCCAACACTGCTAAGAGTGATGGTGGTGGAGGCGTCAGCATCGGTTCCGTTGGTTGTGTCTTCCCTGTTCTTGTGGAACACGCGAACCTCCAGGTTTGCAGTGGCCTTGTCAACCAGCTCTGCCGTGACTCGCAAGTCATCCCCTTGCCGGGGCATCCAGGGGCTAAAAACAGACGCGCCACTGAACAGGTACTGGGCTTGGAACATGTCTCCTCCTCGGAGTTTTCTTGGGGCTACACGGCGCAAGAGCACCCAGTCGCTTCATCGCGAGTGGCTTCGCCGCACAGGTAAGTACCCCTCAGTCGCTCTGATGTTCCCGACTTTAGCCTCAGTAGATTCCCCATGCGACACAACCTGTTGTGGTTGCGGGGCGGAGCGAATCACGATTCGGTTTGCGCTGATTCGGGCACGCGCGTTGCATCGCGTGCGTCTGACGACTTCTGAGGGCCCCCCCGCGGTAACGAGCTGGAATGGCACGCCAGGCCCCAAATGCAACATCCTCTCGCAACCGAGGGGGGGCGGTCCTGGCACTCACGCCTCCCCCTACTGATGCTGCACAAATCGTACGTTCGCGGATCTCATCGATGCCAATTCAATCGTTAGGCCAAGTTAGCAGATGCGCTCAAACCACATCGGTATGCGCGTTCCCAAGCTTGAGACTCGTGTCACTGGGAGTGAGTCCAGGTTTCATCAAGAAACGAAGTTCCGAGCCAGACCTGGTCCGCCAACTCCCATATGGGGAGAACTGGAGCATGGTTCCTCCTCGAGTCTCAGCCGTGGAGGCTCCTTACACTCCGTCCGCAAATGGGTGCCTGTGGGCAACGATGCGGTCACGGATTCGCGGCTCCATCTCGATTTGGAGCCCCGCATCAACCGCGCCATTCTTGGTTATGGCAGCAGTCGCATAACAGCGGATATGCGACGCCCAGCTTCTTGGCGTACGCCGCCACCAAGGGGGTCTACGAATTCCGGCCTGTGCCCGCCCAGTCAAGTTCGTAACGCCGACCTGTCACCTCGAGAGCGGCTTGATCGGTGGAGATGTCGGCCTGGACCATCATGTCAGTGACTTTGTCAAGATGAAGTGTAACCCTCGAGAGGAGAATGAGACTCAGTATCATAGGTCTTGATTTGCATTAGGCGTTTCTAGCGCGTTCGCAAGACGCCGCCTAGGCTCGATTAGACAACATTCGCCTTCCACCTCATTCGGAGCAAGATCAAGCCATGCGACACTTTGGTAATCACCTTCTTGGTTACATTCTTCAGGTCACGGCCTTCTGCGTCTGTGCATCCACTGCACCGGCTGCTCAGGAGCCGACCCCACCCAACTTCCTGATCATTTTCATTGATGATCTTGGGATTGACCAACTGGAGATGTACAACCCGCAGAACCTGTACGGACAAGTCGCCAACCCGTACCCGTACGCTGCGACTCCCAGCCTCCAAGCCATTGCCGATGAAGGCGTACGGTTTATCCAGGCTCGGGCATACCCGATCTGTTCACCGTCCCGAGCGTGCCTACAGTCGGGAGAATATGCCCTACGACACAGTGTCTCGACTGTAGTCGCTGCTGATGGCACGGTCGAGTACGACCCTTCCGGTCGATCTCTAGCCAAACTAGTGAGAGATGCTGGATTCGGCCACAAGAAGGCGATGTTCGGCAAGCTGCACCTTCACAATGACGCGAACCCTGCAACGCCGACGAATCAGATCCTGACTGCAGGGAGATATGCTGTCGTAGGTCTCAAGTTCGATGAGTACCACGGCATTGCGAGGAACCCGAGCAGCAAGCCCTTCCCTCGAGGCGACAGCGTCGACATGAACTACTTGGACGGAGTTCCGCCTTGGTCAGGAACAGCTCCATCATGGGCGGACTACATCGATGACCAACGAGATCTTCCTGACTTCTACAACTACTTCTGGATCG
>JAJDEX010000071.1 GCA_029259575.1 Planctomycetota bacterium
GCGAGGTCCCGATCCAGGACGAGCGGACCCGCAACGCGAGTCTCTGGCACGAGGTCGTCCTGGTCGACGGATTCCACCTGGATCTGCGAACGCGCCGGGTCGACGCGACGGCCCAGCCCGAGGAGAGCCTGCTCTTCGACGGGGAGCAACTCGACGCCCAGCCGCGGCTGTCGTCCTGGACGCCGCTCGAGATGAACGGGCCGACGACGGTGATCCGCAAGGGTGGTGGGAACGCCGTCGATGCGCCGACCCCTCTGCCGGGTGAGGAGTATCTGTACGACCTGGGCGGTGGCGACTGGGGCTACTTGCAGGTCCTGGACCGCCGCCTCGATGCGATCCGCATCGAGATCGCGGTCGGCCCGAAGGACGGCGAGGCGCTGGTGCGTGACCCGGCGCGCCTGTTCGCCAGCTCCGAACCCGGCCAGCATCGTCTGACCTGGATCGCCGACTCCGAGGACGCGCGCTACGCGGTCGAGCGCTGGATCCACGGCACGCCGGACGGCTTCACCGAGATCGCGCGCGTGACGGGCTCCGAGTTCGTGGACGTCGAGGCTCCCGAAGGTCGCGTCGTCGAGTACCGCGTCGGCCGCGTGACCGGCGATGCGGATCCGATGCGTTTCGGCGCGCGCGCCCATTCGCTGCGCCAGATGCGCCCCGGGGACTGGCCGATCCAGCTGGTCCAGGGCATGTCGCTCGATCTGCTCAGCGGCGAAACGGATGCTGGCGATGAGGGGCACCTCGAGGTGTCGCTCGCGCAAGGTCCGAGCCTGAACCTCATGACGCTCGGCGAGGTCGCGATCTACGGGCCCGAGCGTTCCGATCAACGTCCCGGTGGCGCCTGGTTCGGCCCGCCGCCCTGGGAGAAGGGCTACCAGACCGAGGTCCGCCGGGCGTCCCGTGGCGATGCCGTCTTCTTCGTGGCGATCCCGGACGGCTCGCTCGTGCGCCTGTCGATCACCGAGGAGGACGGCGGGCTCGCGCTGCGCCGGCAGATCGACCTGACCGGCACGCTGCGGTTCCCGCAACCTCCCGCGCCGCCCGAGCTCGATCGCGAACCCGACGGCGTGACGCTCGTCTTCCCCGACTTCGGCGAACGCATGGGTCAGGTCGACCACGCCGCCATCGTCGTCGAGCGCGAGCGTGCGCCGGGGGATCAGGTGTGGAGCGAGTTGACCGTCGGCGCGCCCGGTCAGCGCACCGTTCACATCGGCCAGCCTTGGGACCCGGCGAGCGAGTTCCTCGTGCGGTTGCGCTATCGCCATCGATTGCCGGGTCTACCGGACTCGCCGACCAGCGCGGTCACCGAGTTCCTGACGTTCGATCCGGGCGACGACGACCAGTTGCGACGGGCGCTCGACTACGTCTTGACCGACCTCGGCCACGAGGACTTCACTCGCCGTCAGGGCGCGCGCGTGCTCCTCGAATCCCTGGGGGACCTCGCCTGGCCGCGGCTCGAGGCGATTCTGGTCGGCGACGAGGCCGCGTCCGTCGAGGTCCAGACCGTCGTGCGCGAACTCTTGCTGGACGATCCCGGTGGCCGCAGCCTGCCGCTCGTTCTGCGCGCGCGCGCAGCCGAGGAGGGTGTGGAAGGGGATCCGCCCAAGGGCCTGCTCGACATCGATGTCCGCTCGCGGACGTGGGCGATGTTGCGCGCCCACGGTCAGCCCGGAGCCGCGCCCTGGTTGCGGGTCCTGGCGCTCTCCGACCCCGATCCGGGCGTGAAGAAGATGGCCGAGATCCTGCTCGCCGACCGCGAGGTCCCGCGCACGCTGGATCCTGCAGCCCAGAGCCATGCTTTGATCCCGCCGGATCAACGGCGGTCCCCGCGAACGCGCGATTGGCGTTGGGCGATCGAGGAGGGCGATCCGCACGAGGTCGCCGCCTGGGCGCGCGACACGATCGATCTGGATCATCCGCGCGCGGCGATGGTCGCGTTGATGGTCGCCTATCGCCTGGAGCTCGCCGGCCCGCCTTGGACGCTGCACGGCGATCTTCGACAGCACGCCGAGCTGGCGTTGCGTCTGGTCGACGTGGCGCGCACCCAACCCGGGAACGAGTTGTTGGAAGCGGCCGAAGCGTTGATCGCCACGCCGGCCACCCAGTTGCGCGCGCGGCGTGATCTGCTCGACCTGCGGTTCGATCTCACGAAAGAGGTCCAGCGCGAGCGCTTCGAGCTGGAGTCCGCCGACATCGGCACGTTGACCGCATTGCTGAACGACCTGCATGCCCAGGGCGCCAGCTACGTCGACGTCGTGCTGCCGGCGGGTGTCTACGAGGACGAGAGCCTCGGACCGTGGTTGCAATTGCACATCGACGGCCTGCGCCTGATCGGTGGGGACGGCGTGGTCCTGAAGTTCGGCTTGCAGATCGAAGGCGTCGTCGACGTCGTGCTGCAGGACCTGGCCGTGCACAGCGATCGCAGCAACGCGCTGCTCCTGCGTGACGGCGCGTCGGCGGTGGTCCAGAACTGTCACCTGATCGGCGTGCAGACCGTCGTGTCCCTATCGCACTCGCGGCTCGAGGTCGACGCGTCGCACATCGACTCCGACCCGGCTCGACCGGCGGCGCTGGGGCTGCGCCTGAACGGTGGGTGCGACATGACCTTGCGCAACTCGCTCGTCTCGGCCGGTACGGCGCGTCTGTCGACGGGGGACCAGATCTACATGGATCGCACCCTGTTCGATGCGGGCGCTCGCGTCCTGTTCCAGGGCTCCCCGGGCGGGTCCGTCGTGGCCCGTTCGACGATGATGACCGGGCGCGCCCAGGGGTTCATCAACCTGGACGGCCTGCTGCTCGAGGGCGTCGTCCTGGACATCCCGCGCGACATGCTGATCAACGTCCCCGGGGCGCGCATGTGCCCCGACACGGTGCGCACGCTGGATCCGACCGTCGAGATCCCCGCGCACGCGGTGCTCGAGACGGCGATTCTGGGCCAGTAGAGAAGGGCCAGTCGTAGGGCCAATAGAAGGGCTCGTTGATGGGCCACAAGGCCGGCCGATCGGAGCGCCCGTAGTCGGGCACGTCGGAAGGCCGAAAGATCGAGATTCTGGACTCGGCCCACCCGACCTGAATGGACACGCCGGGCATTCCCGCGCCCAACTTGGGCGACGTCGTCCGGGACGCGGGCGGCCCCACTCCTTATCCTGGTCCCCCCGATCTGCGCGCGATCCCCCGGGATCGACCCCTTTGCACCCCCGCGCGGACGGCCCAGACCGTCATGCAAGACTCCTTCCAGGCCCGCGGCACCTTCGAGGTCGGCGGGAAGAGCTACAAGATCGCCCGTCTCTCCGCGCTCGAGGCCAAGGGCCACGACGTGGCGAAGCTGCCCTTCGCCCTGCGCATTCTGCTGGAGAACCTGCTGCGCCACGAGGACGGCACCAGCGTCACGGCGGACGACATCACGGCGCTGGCGAACTGGGATGCCAAGGCGAAGCCCTCGCGCGAGATCGCGTTCCGTCCGGCGCGCGTCCTGATGCAGGACTTCACCGGCGTGCCCGCGGTCGTCGACCTGGCTGCGATGCGCGACGCCATGGTGACGCTCGGTGGCGACCCGACCAAGATCAACCCGTTGCAGCCCGCCGAGATGGTCATCGACCACTCGGTGCAGGTCGACGAGTACGGTTCGCCCGAAGCGCTGGCGCAGAACGCCGAGCGCGAGTTCGAACGCAACGGCGAGCGCTACGCGTTCCTGAAGTGGGGCCAGGGCGCGTTCGAGAACTTCAAGGTCGTCCCGCCCGAGACCGGCATCGTGCACCAGGTGAACCTCGAGTTCCTGGCGCGCACGGTGATGGCGGGCGACGGCGGCTACGCCTATCCCGATACGTTGGTCGGCACGGACAGCCACACGACGATGATCAACGGACTCGGCGTGCTGGGTTGGGGCGTCGGCGGGATCGAGGCCGAGGCCGCGATGCTGGGCCAACCCGTCTCGATGTTGATCCCCGAAGTCGTCGGCATGCGTCTCACCGGCGAACTGCCGGAAGGTTGCACCGCGACCGACCTCGTGTTGCGCGTCGTCGAGGTCCTGCGCGAGCACGGCGTCGTCGGCAAGTTCGTCGAGTTCTGTGGCGCGGGCCTGCAGCACCTGCCGTTGGCCGACCGCGCGACGATCGCGAACATGGCGCCCGAGTACGGCGCGACGTGTGGCATCTTCCCGATCGACCAGAAGACGCTCGACTACCTGCACCTCTCGGGTCGCAGCGAGGAATCGATCGCGTTGGTCGAGGCCTACGCGAAGGCCCAGGGCATGTGGCACACCGCCGATTCGCCGGAAGCCACGTACAGCGCGCTGATCGAGCTCGACCTGGGTTCGATCGAGCCCAGCCTCGCCGGCCCGAAGCGTCCCCAGGACCGCGTCGCGCTCAAGGACATGGTCACCGCCTTCCAAAAGGCCAAGGTCGAGATCCTGGATGCGACGGGCGGTGGCGATCCGAACGCGAAGGTCAGCGTCACGCGCAAGGGCGAGACGTACGACCTGGGGCACGGCTCGGTCGTCATCGGCGCGATCACGTCGTGCACGAACACGTCGAATCCCTCGGTCATGGTCGCCGCGGGCCTCCTGGCCAAGAACGCCGCGCTCAAGGGTCTGAAGTCCAAGCCTTGGGTCAAGACCAGCCTCGCACCCGGTTCCAAGGTCGTGCGCGACTACTTGGACGGCGCGGGTCTGACGGCCTATCTCGACCAGCTCGGCTTCAACGTCGTCGGCTTCGGTTGCACGACCTGTATCGGCAACTCGGGCCCGCTGCCGGCCGAGATCGAGCAAGCCATCGAGGACGGCAAGTTGGTCGTCTCCAGCGTGCTCTCCGGCAACCGCAACTTCGAGGGACGCGTCCACGGCAAGGTGCGCTCGAACTACCTCGCGTCGCCGCCGCTGGTCGTCGCGTACTCGATCGCGGGTGACATCAACATCGACATCACGAAGGAGCCGCTCGGCATCGGGAGCGATGGCCAACCGGTCATGCTCGCGGACGTCTGGCCGAGCCCGACGGACGTCGCCGACGTGGTCGGTCAATCGCTGACGCGCGAGCTCTTCAGCTCGAGCTACGAGGACGTCTTCACGGGCCCCGCAGCCTGGCAGGCGATTCCCGTCGCTGACGGCGCGACGTTCGACTGGGACCCGAAGTCGACGTACGTCAAGCTTCCCCCGTACTTCGAGGGCATGGGCCCCGAGCCCGGCACGGTGACCGACATCGAGGGTGCGGCGGTCCTGGGTCTCTTCGGCGACTCGATCACCACCGACCACATCTCGCCCGCGGGCTCGATCCCCGAGAACGGCCCGGCAGGTCGCTACCTGAAGGAGCTCGGCGTGGCCAAGCGCGACTTCAACTCGTACGGCAGCCGCCGCGGCAACCACGAGGTCATGATGCGCGGTACGTTCGCGAACGTGCGCATCAAGAACCGTCTGGTCCCCGGCGTCGAGGGCGGCGTCACCGTGCATCACCCCAGCGGCGAGACGATGTCGATCTTCGACGCGGCGATGAAGTACAAGGACGCCGGCACGCCGTCGGTCATCCTCGGCGGTCGTGAGTACGGCACCGGTTCGTCGCGCGACTGGGCCGGCAAGGGTCCGGCGTTGCTCGGTGTGCGCGCGGTGCTGGTCGAGTCCTTCGAGCGCATCCACCGCTCGAACCTGGTCGGCATGGGCGTGCTGCCTCTGCAGTTCCTGGACGGCGAGAACAGCGACTCGCACGGCCTCGACGGCACCGAGACGATCTCGATCTCGGGGCTGGCTGCGTCCTATGCCAGTGGCGATCCGGTCGGTTCGACCGTCCAGGTCACGGCCACGTCCAAGGACGGGAGTTCGAAGTCGTTCGACGTCCGCGTCCGGATCGATACGCCCGCGGAGGCCGAGTACTACCGCCATGGCGGGATCCTGGTCTACGTCCTGCGCCGCCTCGCGAAGGCCTAGGTCGCGTTCACCGTCCCGCTATGCGAGCGGGGCGGTGAGCGTGGAATGGCGGTCGTGGACACCCCCTCCCAGGCCTCAACCCTTGTTGGGGTTCCGGTCGACAACTACGGCTCGCATAGTGACCCACCCCTCCCGCATCTCGCTCTGTCTCGGACTCGTCCTGCCACGCTGACGACCCCTTGCGG
>JAJDEX010000072.1 GCA_029259575.1 Planctomycetota bacterium
GCGCCGCGGCCGAGTATCAGAAGCCGCTGTGGATCCTGCCCGCCGGCTTCCGTTCGACGACGACCAGCTGGGCCGGCCCAGGACGCAACGGCGGTGTGTCCTCCCCCCAACAACAAGCGCGGATGCTGAAGCTGCTGGACGACGTGCTCGACGGCTTGTCCGAGCGTGACCCCAACCTCATCGCCGGCGTGCTCGTCTGGCGCTGGTCGACGCACGCTCCTGGCGGCGAGTCGTATCCCGACGGCCGCCGCGACTTCTCGATCCGCGGCGTCCCGGCTGAATCCATCCTGACCAACCTCGCGGAGTAACTCTTCCATACGGTGTCGCACACCGCTTGGGAGTTTTCTTCGAGCGAGTACCGCACCAACTCAGGCGACCCGTTCACCTTGAGCACCCACACGGTCAAGTGCGGTACTCGCTCGGGGGAAGACTCCCAGGTGGTGCGCGGCACCGTATTGCGCGGCACCGTATTATGCACCGTGCCCGGCCTGGTCCTGAACGAGGTTGAGCCCGGTTCCCTCTCGAGCATGCACCGTGGGCACGCCCAAACGGCCGCCACCGGCCATCTCTCGTGCGTTGGCGGCACGTTGCAGTCGCGACCGTCCTCGACGGGGCCAGAGGCCCCGCCTGCGGGAGCCGCGAACGTAAGGCATCGCCAACACACGAGTTGAGTTCACCCACGGCACATCCTTGTGAGGGTTCCGATCAAGCGCCCACGCGTTCTGGCGTCGAGAACGACTAGGAGTGCGGCGACAAGCCGGTTTCGGTACCGTGCGGTGCCATTCTCGACCAGCCGACGCGCAGAGTGCTTCTACGCCTCGACGTTACAACCCGAATCAACTCATGAACTCTCGCATCTCTTGCTCGCTTCCCTATTCGGCGCAAATTGGGTTCCTTTCACTGGTCTTGACGGTCGCGCCTGGCTGCAGTGGCGGTGACGTCAACGATGACCGACTCTCGCAAGACTCGGAATCCGATTCAGTGGCCCATGCAGGGAGCAGTTCGTCAGGCGGATGGAGTGGACTCTGGATCGACGAGAACGGGGTTCACCTGCAGTTCAGGGAAGACGGTCGCTTTGCAACGTTCAGGCTGAATGAAGCCGTGAGCGACCTTCGTTTCCACGAGGTGGGGGAGAACAAGTACGGCGAGCGGACAATTCCTACGCTGCAAAGGACGGACGGCTGGGACCTCGAGGATGGGAAGCTCGTCTCCTTCAAGCGCCCCGCGGATCCTGCGCGTGCGGATGAGCGCACCGCAGGCCGCAGCTTCCGTCGCATGACGCCGGAAGAGGAGCTTGCCTATTGGGATGCCAGCTCGTTCCGACTGGTTCGCCAAGGCCGGCTTGACGAGATTCGAGCTGCCGAGGCCGCTGGTTTCGACTTCTCAAAGGTCGTTGACTCAGGGATTACGGTCGCGGCCGAGGGTCAGAATGTCTTCGTGGACATGCTCGCCTATGCGGTGAAGGCCAAGCAACTCGACGTGGTGAGGCACTTCTTGGAAAGTGACTTCGTTCTCCATTCCCCTGACGTGGACTTGGACGCGATCAAGTTGAATGACCCGCAGATCCTTGGGGAGTTGATCGATCATGGCCTTCCCGTGCAGAAGGCGCTCACCGACGCGATCGTGAACGATGCGTCGCCTTCCTTGTTCGAAGTCCTGTTCGACAAGGGAGCGATTGCGGATAACGAGCATCTCGGCCTCATCGATTCAGCGATGGACCAGAACAAGGTGGCCGTGAGGTCGTTGTTCGAGGCACGGCTCACCGACTGAGGGGTACTGCTTCCTTCGTGGATTGGTCTCACTTGGCCAATGCCCACGATCGAGCGTCCACTTCTCTTGGGAGTCGTGTGGGGCGTGGTCTGTGTCCGAAGGTGGGAGCCTGTGCAGTTCCCAAGGGCAGTCCGCGCACGAGTAGGTTGATGAGCGATCGTAGTGCTTGTTATCTGAGAACGCATCTTCAGGGGAAGATGCTGTTCCAGGTCCAGTGGTCTATCTGCTGCCAAATCGAGGGTCGCCTTGTGTGCGGCGATGTACCTGGTTCGGTATCGCCTGCGGGCAAGGGCGGTTCGCGGTAGCGTTCCAACGTGAACGTGGTGCGGAGTGTGGAGGTCGTAGCCGCCCACAATCGACCAGCGCGAATGCGCCGTGAAGACCCTACCGGGTGACCAGCCCTCAGAAGTCGCACCTGAACATCTTGCCCTGAGCTGGTGAGGCCAAGCAGGGAGCGTTGTGAGCAACATCGTGCTACCGTCGGCGACGAAGTGAATCCGCCGACGGCCAGGTCGAGTCTTTGCGACCCAGCGGCCAACCTCATCGACGCACGTGCCTGACTCACCCCACGATACCTGCTGGACCGTCTTGCGTGCCGCGGCCGCGGGCGACGTCGCGGCGCGATCGACGTTCTCGCGAGGCTATCTGGCCACGGTCCGCGATTTCCTGTCCCAGCGTTGGCGCCAGCGTGTGTTGATGGCGGACCTCGATGATGCGTGCCAGGAGGTGTTCCTGGAATGCCTCAAACCTGGGGGGACCCTCGACCGCGCCGACGAATCGCGTGGAGAGTTCCGCGGGCTGCTGTTCGGGGTCACGCGCAATGTGGCCAGGCGGTTCGAGGAGCGCGCCGCTGGACTGGGGCGTCTGCGACCCGAGGACAGCGCGTGGCTGGAGAAGGTTCAGACCGACGAGCCGGGGCAGGCCACGTTGTTCGACCGCAGTTGGGCCCGTGCGCTGCTGCGCAAGGCCAAGAAACGTCATCGCGAGTTGGCCATCGAGCAGGATGGCGACGACGGTCGGCGACGGATCGAGCTGCTCGAGCGGCGCTTCGGGGACGACGAGGCGATCCGGCACATCGCGGAGGATTGGGGCGTCCAGGCTCAAGACGTGCACAACGCCTACCGCAAGGCTCGAACGGAGTTCTATCGCTGCCTGCGGGAGGCCGTGGGCTTCCATGCCGCTCCAGGGGCGGATCTGGATGCCGAGTGCCGCCGTTTGCTCCAACTCCTGGGCTGAGGGGAATTGTTGAGATTCTGCTGATGAGAACCAGCTGGAGGCGGAAGAGCACGCAAGGAAACCACCATGAGCCACGACGACCAGCCCCACGCGGACAGCGCCACCCCCGACGAGATCGACGACGGTCTCGCCTTCGCCTATGGGGAGGAGACCCAATCAGGCTCGGCTCCCAGCGTGCTGGGTCGCATCAGTGAGGTCACAGGTAGCACCCGATTCGTCTCCCTGCGAGATTCGGGCGATCCCGAACAGGCGCCGCTCTTGAAGCCGCTCGCCCCCGAGGACGATCGGACCGCGGGCAAGTACATGATCCAGGGCGAGCTCGGCCGCGGTGGGGTGGGCGCGGTGCACAAGGGCCACGATCAGGACCTCGGTCGCGACGTCGCGATGAAGTTCCTGCACGAGAAGTACAAGGACGAGCCGGCCATCCTGCATCGCTTCGTCGAGGAGGCGCAGATCGGCGGACAGCTGCAGCATCCGGGCATCGTGCCGGTCTACGACCTGGGGATGTCGGACGGTCGCCCCTTCTTCAGCATGAAGCTGGTCAAGGGCGAGACGCTGGCGAAGAAGTTGATCGAGCGCGAGTCCCCTTCGAGCGATCGGCGCACCTTCCTCGCGATCTTCGAGGACGTCTGCCAGACCCTGGCCTACGCCCACACGCGCGGCGTCGTGCACCGCGACCTGAAGCCCGCCAACATCATGGTCGGCTCGTTCGGCGAGGTGCAGGTCGTGGACTGGGGCATGGGCAAGGTGCTGCAGGCGGGCGGCGTCGCCGACGAGAAGCTGGCCGCCCAACGTCAGGCCCAGGTGAGCGTCATCGAGACGGTGCGCTCCGGTGGCCACGGCACGCAGTCGATCATGGGCTCGGTCATGGGAACGCCCGCCTACATGCCGCCCGAGCAGGCGCGGGGCGACGTCGAGGCGATGGATGAACGCAGCGATGTGTTCGCGCTGGGGGCGATCCTGTGCGAGATCCTCACGGGACTGCCGCCCTACGTCAGCGAGTCGAACGACGTGGGGGACCTGGTCGGCATGGCTGCGATGGCCGACCTGAAGGACGCGCACGCACGCCTCGAGGCCTGCGACGCCGAACCCGAGATGGTCGAACTCGCGACGCGTTGCCTGATGCCCGCGCCCGCCGCGCGACCGCGGTCCGCCAAGGCCGTGGCCCAGCTGGTGCACGACCACCTCGCCGCCGTCGAGTCCCGCGTACACGACGCACGCATCGAGGCGGCCGAGGCTAAGGTGCGCGCAACGTCGCTCAAGCGCACGCAGAAGCTCGGCATCAGCCTGATGGCGGTCATCGTCGCAGGCCTGGTGATCTCGCTGTGGTCCTGGCGCGCAGCCCGGATCTCGGCGACGAACGAGAGCCTCGCCCATGCCGCGGCGCGCGAGAGCGAGCAGGTCGCTCGGACCGAACTCGCACGCGCCGAGGAGATCAAGGACTTGATCACGGGGATGTTCGAGAACATGACGCCGGAACAGGCCAGAGGCGCGGACATCACCTTGCTCAAGGGGATCCTCGACAAGGCCGCGCAGAAGCTGGCGGAGGGCGCGATCCAGGACGAACTGGTCGCCTCGGAACTACATCACGTCGTGGGAACTGTGTACCTCACGCTCGGCCTCTACACGGAAGCGGAGCAACACCTGCCGGTCGCGTTCGAGGTCAGCCAGCGCATTCGGGGCGAGGAGGACGCGGGCACGCTCGTGACCATGAGCAACGTGGCGTCCCTCTATCAGGCACAGGGTCGGTATGCGGAGGCCGAGGCGCTCTATCAAGAGTTGCTGGAGATCAACATTCGCCTACTGGGCGAGGACGATCCGGACACGCTCTCGCACAGGGTCGACCTGGCAGCTCTCTACACGTTCCAGGGACGTGACGTGGAGGCGGAACAGCTCTACCTGGACGTGCTGGAAGTCCAGCGCCGTGTGCTGACGCCGGAGCACGAGAGCACACTCAGGACCATGGCCAATCTGGCGATCCTCTACGCGGACCTGGGTCGCCGCGAGGAAGCCGAGGCGCTGTTCCTCGAGACGCTCGAGATCATGCGCCGCGTGCTGGGCGAAGATCACCCGATGACGCTCATGATCATGGGCAACCTGGCGCAGCTTCACCTGGACCAGGGGCGCCACTCGGAAGCCGAACCGCTCATGCTCGAGGCACTGGAGAGCCAGCGCCGCGTGCTGGGCGCGGAGCACCCCGATACGCTCCATACCATGATCGGCCTGGCGAACCTCTATGAGAGGCAGGGACGTCATGCGGAGGTCGAGCCCATCTATCTCGAGTCGCTCGAGATCGCGCGCCGTGTGCTGGGTGAGGGGCACATGAACACGCTCACGATCGTCAGCAACCTGGCGCGGCTCTACAAGAGGCAGGACCGCATCGATGAGGCCGAACCGCTGTTCCTCGAGGCGTTGGAGATCGCGCGCCGCGAGCTGGGCGAGGATCACAAGAACACGGTCACGTATGCGGGCTACTGGGCAACCCTGCGCATGGAGCAGGGCCATCACGCGGAGGCCGAGCCGCTCCTGATCGATGCGCTGAAGAGCATGCACCGCGTGTTGGGGGAGGAGAGCCCGGATACGCTCCTGGCCATGAGCCGGTTGGCCGAGCACTACTACCAGCAGGCGCGCTTCGCGGAGGCCGAGTCGATCTATCTGGAGATGCTGGAGATCAAGCGCCGCGTGTTCGGCGCAGATCACCCGGACACCTTGGAGAACATGAGCAACCTGGGGTTGACCACCTTGAGTCAGGGCCGTCTCGCAGTCGCCGAGCCGCACTTCCTCGAGGCGTTGGAGGGCCAGCGGCGCGTACTTGGTGAAGACGATCCGGGCGCGCTCGGCACTCTGGGCAACCTGGCGATCGTCTACCATCATCAGGGGCGCCTGGGGAAGGCCGAGGAGCTCTACCTCGAAGCCCTAGAGGGCCAGCGACGCGTGCTGGGTGAAGACCATCCGACCACGTTCGGGACCATGAGCAATCTGGCGCACCTCTTCGCCGATCGGGGCCGGGACGCCGAGGCCGAGCCGCTCCTCCGCGAGGCGCTCGAGAACCAGCGGAACGTCCTGGGCGAGGAGCACCTGGACACGCTCACCAACACGTGCCTCTTGGCAACCCTGATCGGGGAGCAGGGCCGTTACGCGGAAGCCGAGCCGCTCCTTGCCGAAGCGTTGGAGATCCAGCTCCGCGTGTTGGGCGAAGACCACCAGGACACGCTCACCAGCATGGGGCGCCTGGCCTTCCTGCTGGTGAACATGGGCCACTACGAGGAAGCGGAACCGCTCCTTCACGAAACGCTCGAGGTCCAACGTCGCGTGCACGGCGACGACCACGCGGACACGCTCGCGCTCTTGAACACCCTGACGAAGCTCTACGAGTACCAGGGACGTACCTCGGAGGCCGAGCCGCTCCTGGTCGAGGTCCTGGAGATCCAGCGCCGTGTTCACGGCGAGGATCACCCGGAGTCGGTGGCCGCGTTGGGCATCCTGACCGTCAACCTCAGGGACCAACGTCGTTACGCAGCGCTGGAGTCGCGCTATTTCGAGCTCCTGGAGATCCTGGAACGCGTGCAGGGAGAGGAGGACCCGAGCACGGTCGGCGCCAGGAACAACCTGGGTGAGCTCTTCCTTCATCTCGAGCGCTTCGAGGACGCGGCCGAGATGTTCGAGACGAGTCTACCGATCGCGCGTCGTGTCCTGGGACTGGAGCATGCGTGGACGGGGCGCGCCATGGATGGGCTCGGTTCCGCCTATCTGGGCCTCGGGCGCGACGACGAAGCCCTCGATCTGCAGCGCGAGTTATTGGAGTTGCAGACTGCACCTGCTGATCAAGAAGGCGCGGATGCGACCGCGCTCAACCGCGCAGCTTGGACCCTGTTGACGACCGAACTCGAGAATCTGCAGGACCCGAAGCGCGCGCTCGGTTACGCGGAGCGCGCGTGCGAGCTCGCGGAGGAGAATTCCTCCGACGGCTTGTGGTCTCTGCTCGATACTCTCGCGCTCGCGCAGCACCGGACGGGCAACACCAAGGCTGCCGTCGAGACGCAACGTCGTGCAATCTCGCTGATGCCAGATGGCGAGGACTCGGGACTCGCCTCACGCCTCGCGGAGTATGAGGCAGCGTTGGATGGTGAGTGAGTGGCGAACGTGTACCCCTCACGGAATCTCTGACGCATCCCCTGTGGGTCCCGAGAACCAGATCCGCCCCTCAAGTGGCCGCTGAGAGGGGCTCAAGGCAGGAATGACCTTCCCCCGCGAAAGTGGACACCCAATCTGTGCGAAAGC
>JAJDEX010000073.1 GCA_029259575.1 Planctomycetota bacterium
GCTACGATCCCCGCCCGATCCTGAACCGGCTCCGGCTCGACCTCGAGTCGTCTTGGGGCCGAACTGGCCCGATCCTGGCCCGATCCTGGACCCACGCTGGACCCATGCTGGCACTCAAGCCCCAACTCACCGACGGACAACCGCTGCGCATCCTGTGCGTGGGGGCCCACTGCGACGACATCGAGATCGGCGCGGGGGGGACGATTCTGCGCCTGCTCGAGGAGTACGAGGGCGCGGAAGTGCGCTGGGCCATCGCAACGTCCGGTGCTGGCCGTGCCGCCGAAGCGCGGGCCGCGGCCGAGGCGTTCCTGGGGAATGCCGGGCGCGCCGAGATCGTGATCGAGGATTTCCCCGAGAGCTTCCTGCCCGCCCATTGGGAGGCCGTGAAGCGCTGGTTCTTCGAACTGCGCAGCGGCTTCGAGCCGGACTTCGTGTTCGGTCATCGCCGCGGCGATCGGCATCAGGACCACAACGCACTCGCCGACTTCGCGTGGAACACGTTCCGCGATCACCGGATCCTCGAGTACGAGATCCCGAAGTACGAGGGCGATCTGACGACGCCGAACCTGTACGTGCCGCTCACGACCGCCCAGGCCGACACCAAGATCGCCGCGTTGCTCGAGCACTACGGCA
Organism: Planctomycetota bacterium; assembly: GCA_029259575.1. Lineage (GTDB taxonomy): Bacteria > Planctomycetota > UBA1135 > UBA1135 > JAJDEX01. Next base: position 634 of record JAJDEX010000073.1, read on the forward strand.
GCCAGCGCGACAAGGGCTGGTTCGATGCCGAGACGTTCCGCGCGCTGATGCGCCTGCGCGGCGTCGAATGCAATTCACCCTCGGGCTATGCCGAGGGCTTCCACGCCTCCAAGCTGACGCTCTGAACGCACCAGGCGTTCTCCCTCACCCTCGGGAACGGCCGAGGGGTTCCAAGCAACGAGTTGACGCGCACAGCGCGCTTCCGACATGAAAATTCTGGTCACGGGTCACAACGGGTACATCGGTCAAGTCATGGTTCCGCTGCTGCAGAGCGCGGGGCACGAGGTCACCGGTCTCGACACCATGTTCTTCGAGGACTGTCAGTTCGACGCGGCTCCGAAGGTCGCCGAGATCAACAAGGACATCCGCGACATCGTTCCGGCGGATCTCGAGGGTTTCGACGCGGTGCTGTTCCTGGCGGCGTTGTCGAACGACGCGTTGGGCGACTTGAACCCCGACCTGACGTTCGCGATCAACAGCGCGGCCACGGTCGAGTGCGCCAAAGCGGCCAAGGCGGCCGGCGTGAGTCGTTTCGTGTTCTCGTCCTCGTGTAGCTTGTACGGAGCGGGTGACGACGACTTCCTGACCGAGACCGCCGCGATGCACCCGTGCACGCCCTACGGCCAGGCCAAGATCGACGTCGAACTCGAGCTGACGAAGCTGGCGGACGACACCTTCTCGCCGACGTACATGCGCAACGCGACGGCCTATGGCCTGTCACCGAACCTGCGCATCGACCTGGTCGTCAACAACCTGACGGGTTATGCGCTGACGACCGGCGAGGTGCTGATGAAGTCCGACGGCATGCCCTGGCGCCCGTTGGTCCACATCGAGGACATCAGCCGCGCGTTCCTGGCCGTGGTCGAAGCCGACCGCGACGTGATCCACGACCAGGCGTTCAACGTGGGGATCACCGAAGAGAACTATCGCATCCGCGAGGTGGCCCAGATGGTCGCCGAAGTCGTGCCGAACAGTCGCGTCGAGTTCGCCGACGGCGCGAGCCCGGACCTGCGCAACTACCGCGTCAACTTCGACAAGATCAAGAAGGCGCTGCCCGCGTTCCAGCCGACCTGGACGGTGCGCAAGGGCGTTCAGCAGATGTACGACGCCTACGTCGCGCACGGTCTGACGAAGGAGGAGTTCCTCTCCTCCAAGTACCTGCGCATCAAGACCATCCTGGGCCACCTCGAAGCCACGCGCCTCGACACCAACCTCCGCTGGCAGCGCTGACTCCCAAGCAGATCGTGTCCGGTTCGATCGTTCGATGAGTCCGACCTATCATCCAGCAGCAGAACGGCTGGCTGACAGGTCGGACTCATCGAACGATCGAGCCGGACACGATCTGTCTGCGAATCAGAGGCGGTCGGCGATGGCCGTGGCCAGGGCGCGATGCCCAACCGGGTTGGGGTGGCCGTCGGTGTCGATCGGGTAGGGCTGCGTGCCTTCGGAGAAGCTCGCCTGGAGGGCTGTGGCGCCGTCGACGTACGGGATGCCGGCCGCCGTCAAGGAGGACTGGAGGAGCGCCCAGAGGGCACGCTCGTCCGCCAGCAGCGAGTCGAGGACCGTGCTGCCTGCGGCTTCGACCAGCGGGCCGAACGCGTGCTCCTTGGTCGGGATCAGCAGCACGATCAGCTTCGCGCCTCGCGCTTGCGCCATCGTGTTCATGCGGGTCAACGCTTCCAGACACAGACGTTGGCCCTCGCGAACGCAGGGGTCGCCCTGGTCCAGGGCCAGGCCCCGGTAGGCCGGCGTGAACACCGTGCGGACGTCGCCGCTCTCGAACGCCTCGTTCTTGCCCGGACGTCGCGCGGCTTTGGCCACGAGCGCCTCCCAGGTCGGGGGCGCTGCGTTCGGGTCGACCTTGGCGTCGTTGCGCTGGCGTTTGGTCGCACGCATCAAGCCGTAGATCAGCGAGTGTCGCGAGACGAGGCCCACGAGACCTTGCCGTCGATTGGCATAGGCGGCCATCACGCGATCGACCATGGGCGCTTCCGCTTCGGAGGCCTGGATCCGCGCGAGCGCGTCCGCCGTGGGCGCACCGAGCGACTCGCCCAGCCGATCCACGTAGCTGTACTTGAACGCGTCGTACAGGTCGTTGCCCGCGTACAGGGTGGCGATCACGACCTCGGGTTCGAGCGCCAGCGCCTCCTCCATCAGCACGAGTTGTTGCGGCGGACCGTAGCCGGGGAAGCCCATGTTGTAGACGTCCGACCCGGTCGACGCGGCCAGAGCTTGGGGCCAAGCTTCGGTGACCGTGACGCCGGTCCCGTACGTCTGGGAATCACCCAACGCGACGATCTTGGCCTTCACGAGGCGCTCTTCGTTGCGGAATCCGGCCGAGTCGTGGTCGGGCCAATCCGGGTTCGGTCGCTCGCCCAGCACGTCGTCGGACATGCGTTTGGGGTCGTAGCTGATGCCCGCGAACGTGATCGCGCGGTGCACGCTGGTCGACACCTTCGAGAGGCCGAACAGAGCGACCTCGAGCAGCACCACGCCGAGGGCCAGCGTGCATCCCGCGAACAGGAGGCGGCGACCTGAGGAACGGCCTCCCGCTTGGTGGGAAGCGTCAGGAGAGGACATAGGAGAAGTCGCTGGACGCGTTGGCAGCCTGCAGTCGAACCAGGATCGCGAGCCAGATCAGGCCGATCAGGAGCGGTCCCAACCACAGCAGCTTGTGGCTGGCGAGGTAGGCCGCGAAGTCACGGCAGAGGGAGTCTGAGGAGGACATGACGCCATCCTAGCCTTCGACCTCGGCCTATCCCTAGCGCGCGCTTCCGGCGCACGAGTTCCTCGCCGCCATCAGAGCCAGATCTGCCAAGGCGCGTTGCCATCGGACAGCATCGCGTTCAGCGTCTGGTGGTCCTTGAACGTGTCCATGTTCTGCCAGAAGCCCGAGTACTTCTGGGAGACCAGGCGCTGTTCCTGGATCAGCCGCTGGAAGGGCTCGAGCACCAGCTCTTCCCCTTCGCGCATGTAGTCGAAGATCTGGGGACGCAACACGAAATTGCCGCCGTTGATCCAGATGTCCGATTCCTGCGTGTCCTCGATGCACTCGACCACGCCGTTGTCCGCGACACTCGTGACGTGGAAGGAGTGGGGCGGACGCACGGACAGGAAGCCCGCGATCGCGCCGCTGGATTCGACTTTCTCGACCAATTCGCCCAGCGGATAGTCCGTCAGGTTGTCCGAGTAGTTCGCCAGGAACATCTCGTCGTCCTGGACGTACTGGCGCACCTTCCAGAGTCGCTCGCCGATGCAGCTGGTGTTGCCCGTGTCGACGAACGTGATCTTCCAGTCCGGGATGTCCGGGTCGAGCAGCTCCATCGAGCCGTCGCCATGCAGGACGAAGTCGGTCGAGCGGTACTCGGCGTGGCGCACGAAGTAGTCCTTGATGACCTGGGCCTTGTAGCCGAGGCACAGGATGAACTCCTTGTGACCGAGCGCCGCGTAGTAGCGCATCACGTGCCACATGACCGGGCGATCCCCGATCTCGACCATCGGCTTCGGAATGTGCTCCGAAACCTCGCGCATGCGCATGCCCTGGCCACCGCAGAAGAGAACGACTTTCATGTTGGAATCTCCGGCTCAGTCCAGAACTTGAAGGGAGGGGATGGGCACGACGAACTTCGCACCCCAGGCGCGCGCATGGGCCAGCTGGTCCACGATCTCGCGCTTCAGGTTCCACGGCAGGATGAAGATGTAGTCCGGCTTCGCCTCGTCCAGCGCTTCCGGCGGCAGGATCGGGATGTGCGTGCCGGGCGTGAACCGACCGTGCTTGTACGGGTTGCGATCGACGGCGAACGAGATGAAGTCCTGGCGGATGCCGCAGTAGTTCAGCAGCGTGTTGCCCTTGCCCGGCGCGCCGTAGGCCACGACCGTCTTGCCGGCTTCGCGGGCCTTCACCAGGAAGGCGAGCGTGTCGCGCTTGGACTTCTCGCAGCGCGCCGTGAAGTCCGTGTAGGTCTCGAGCTTGCCGTATCCGGCCGCTTCCTCGCGTCCGAGCAACTCGGCGACGGCCGGCTCGATGGCGTGCGGACCCGCAGCGTGCTGGGCGAAGACGCGCAGCGAACCGCCGTGGCTCGTCAGCTCTTGCACGTCGAACGGCTCGAGGCCGTGCTTCTCGAGCAGGCGCTTCACGAACGAGAACGACAAGTACGAGAAGTGCTCGTGATAGATCGTGTCGTACTGACCTTGATCCATCAGCTGCATCAGATGCGGGAACTCGTACGTGATCCGTCCATCGTCGGCGAGCAGCACCTTGGCGCCTCCGACGAAGTCGTTGATGTCCGGCACGTGGGCCAGGACGTTGTTCCCCAGGATCAAGCTGGCAGCACCGCGTTCGGCGCGCACCTGGGTCGCGGTCTCGACGCCGAAGAACGCGACGAGCGACTCGACGCCCTTCTCCTTGGCAGCCTCGGCGACGTTCCACGAGGGCTCGACGCCCAGGCAGGGCACGCCGGCCTTCACGAAGTTCTGCAGGAGGTAGCCGTCGTTGCTGGCGAGCTCGACGACGAAGTCGTCACCCACCAACTCGAAGCGCTCGGTGACCATCTGGCAGTAGTCGGACGCGTGCTTGAGCCACGACGTCGAGAACGAACTGAAGTACGCGTACTCGTCGAAGATCTCGCCCGCGGGGATGTAATCCACCAACTGCACGAGGAAGCACTGGTCGCAGACGAACGCGTGCAGCGGATAGAACATCTCGCCGGCGGCGGCCTGTTCGGTGGTCAGAAAGCTCTCGCAGGGCGGCGACATGCCCAGGTCCACGAAGGTGTGGAGCAGGGGAGCGTCGCAGAACCGGCAGGAGCCGTGGCTGGTGGTGTTGGCGTCGGACATGACAGGCGGAGGCGCAATCGCCTCAGGCGGAGATGATTTCGGGCGTGAGACCGAGTTCGAGGAGGCTGGCGCGGATCTCGTCGGTGTAGATCGGGTTCATCACGATCACGACGTCGGGCTGCCATTCGACCAGCGCTTCGGGCGGGTCGATACGTTGGCCGGTTCCGGCCGAGAAGAGGCCGTGTTTGCGCGGGTTGATGTCGATGGCGCGTTCGACGACGCGCGTCGGGTCGGCCAGGTTCAGGAACGCGACGCCGCGGGCGCCGGTGCCCCAGATGGCCACCTTCTTGTCCTGGGACTTCCAGCCGGCCAGGCGCGACTGCCAGCCCTCGACCTTGGTGCGCCAGGCGTGTTCGAAGCGGTCGACCTCGGCCGTCAGTTCGACCAGGTCGTCGAGCTCCGGCGGGATCGAGCCAGCGCCTGCGCTGGTCGTCGCATCGACGGCGACGAACTGGCCCAGGTACGTCTCGACGGAACTGTGCACGTCGAAGCCGCAGCTGGCGAACAAGCGTGCGAGCGAACCGGCGCTGAAGTAGAGGCAGTGCTCGTAGATCGGCTCCCAGACGGCGTCCTCCTTGAGCATGCGCAGACTGTTCGGCACCTCGAAGACCGCGACGGATCCCGAGCCTGCGGGCAGCGCGCCGCGCACGGCTTCGAGCATCTTCCTGGGCTGCGGTACGTGCTCGAGGACCTGGCGGCTGACGATCAGGTCCGCCCGCGCCTCGGGGTGGTCCGGCGTGAACATCTCGCGCACGATGCGCACCTTGCCGCCACTCAGCACGTCGGGCTTGGTGGTCGGGTAGGACGGGTCGAAGCCCACGCCCTCGGCAGCGCCGTGCTCGACCAGTTGCTCCAGGAACGTGCCATCGCCGCTGCCGACCTCGATCACGCGCTTCCCGGTCAGGCCGTGCTTGTCGGCGAGCTCCTGGCTGAAGCTCTGGATGTAGCCCTGGAAGAGGCCCGAGAAGTGCAGCGCGTTCTCGTAGCCCTCCGTGTACTCGACCTGCTTCTCGTCGAAGCCCGGGTTCTCGATCAAGCCGCACTTCGCACAGAAGCGCAGGACGATGTCGCCCTTGGGGCAGGCCTTCGCAGACGCGACATCGGGGTACAGGACGCACACCAACGCGGGGACGTCTTGGACCTCGAAGAAGATGCGCGGAGCTTCAGCTCCACACGCGGAGCACGGCGTGAGGGACGTGGGGGACATGGATCGTTGCGGGAGGTTTCGCTCATGACCCGGGGGAAATCAGGCCGAACGATGCGGAATCGACGCTATAAGCGCGGACTCTATCAACATCTCGACACGTGCCGGGTGGTTGGTGAAGGCTATGCTTCCCCTTAGTTGCCCAATCCCATGACCACCCCGGAAGAAAGTTCCATGCCCTCCGGGGAACCCCGCGGAGGCGTTCAGCGCGCCACCCGATGGAACGCCTTGGGCAAGGGGGCGATCTTCGGCGTCCGCTGGGTCGTGCGGATCTGGCTCCTGACGCTCGTTCCGGTCGCGGACATCGGGATCATGTCGTTGGCGGTGTCGATCAGTGGCTTCCTGACGTTCTTCTCGGACTTCGGAACCGGCCAGGCCGTCGTTCAGCGCAAGGACCTCGATGGCGGGTTCCTCTCGACGGTCTTCTGGTCCAACTTCGTGCTGGGCCTGGCGCTGTCCGGACTGCTCTGGCTCGGTTGCGAGGTCACCGATTGGATTCGCGGGGCATCCGAGGTGACCCGGATCCTGCCCATCCTGGGGCTGTCCTTCGTGGTTCTGTCGCTCGGCATCGTCCAGAAGAACCTGCTCGCTCGACGGATGCAGTTCGGGCACGTCGCGCTCGTCAACCTGAGCGAATCCGTCGGCTACGGTGTCGTCGCCGTGTGGATGGCACTCCAGGGGTATGGCGTCTGGGCGCTCGTCTACGGCACCCTCGCCGGCAAGGCGCTCTCG
>JAJDEX010000074.1 GCA_029259575.1 Planctomycetota bacterium
TGGACATGCTCCCCATGTTCGCGCTCATGGCCGCCGCCTTCTACTTCCTCCTGATCCGCCCCGGCTCGAAGCAGCAAAAAGAGCGCAAAGCCATGCTCGCCGACCTGAAGAAGGGCGACGACGTCATGACGACGGGCGGCATGATCGGCAAGATCGTGCTCATCACCGATACGCGCGTGAAGCTGATGGTCGCCGAGGGCGTGCGCATCGAGTTCTCGCGCCAGGCCATCCAGGGCATCGTCGAGACGAACGAGGACCTGCCCGAGACCCCGGGCAACTGACGCTCGCGGGCGGCTTCGGCTGCCGGAAGCACGGGGACCACCTGCACCAGGTGACTCCCAGACATCGCGGGGCGGTGACTCCATGAAACCGTTGCGTCGCATCGGTGCGAGCCTCCGGAACGCCATCGCGGACCGTTGGCCGTACTCGTGGTTGCGGCTCGGACACCCGACGGGGGCCCGACTCGGTCAGCTGGGCGAGACCGTCGTCGCGCGCGACCTCGCACGTCGCGGTTGGACGATCCTGGCACGGCGCTGCTCCACGCCGTTCGGTGAACTCGACGTGGTGGCGCTCCTGGACTCGACCTTGGTCGCCGTCGAGGTCAAGACCGGGCGCGTCCCCGAGGGCACGCCACGTTGGACACCTGGCGAACGATTGGATCCAACGACGCTCGAACGTCAGCGCCGGGCCGCCGCCTGGCTGGCGCGTCGCACGACGGGCGCATGGACGTCACGCGTCGATCTGGTCGAGGTTCGACTGGTCGGCGCTCGCAGCCGATTGGAACTCCACCACCAGACCGACGTGCGTGCGCGGAAGGATGCTCCTCACCAAGAACGAAGGTCCGGCGCCTGGGTGGGCCCCTCGAACCCAAGCCCCGATCGACGGGACCCGAACCCAGCCCGGCGCGCTGGACCCGCCTCCCATTCGGCCCAGGCGGTTCGGGACCCGAAGTGAGCCCGATGGTTGGCCGGAGCCCCCCTGCAGCGTCGAGATCATCGGCCACCCAACCGAAGGCCGCCCGCCCTCCCCTCCGACATCCGACGCTAGCCGGCGGTTGCTAGCCGCTAGCCGCTAGCCGCTAGCCGCTGGCCGCAAGCCGCAAGCCGCTGGCCGCTGGGCGCTGGGCGGTGGCTGCTGGCAGCTCGACCGCTGTTCGCTCACCGACCGACTGCTCGCCGCCCCGCCTCCGTCCGGCCACGGTCCGGCCGCCGTCCGGCCGCCGTCCGTTCAGGGCCCGCTCGCTGGCCGACTTGTGGCCCTCCTGTGGCCCCTGCAGGTCGTCCGTACCTGGGATCTCTTCCGAAATCGAAGCCACGACCACCGTACCGGGCCTCGCTAGACTGTCGCCCCGCCGCGGAACCGATCCTCACCGTCTCGGTTCACCTGTCCCGGTTCACCCGGGAGTGGTTCCGGGCCGATGAAGGGGGTGGTCCCCTCCCGCTCCCATGCTGCGCGTCCTCCAGCACTATCTGCCCGTCCGAACCGCCCTTCTGGTGCTCGGCGACTTCCTCATCCTCGCCGCCGTCGTCGGCGCGGGGATGTCGCAGCATCTGTGGGAGCTCCTGGACGGACGCAGCAGCGCGGACACCCAGGAGATCATGCGCATCCTGATGTTGCGCGGGAACCTGCGACCGAACGAGGGTCTGGCGCGTTGCCTGGTCTCGACCGCGACGGTGGTGATCCTCACGCAGATCGTGATTGCGTTCAGCGGCCTGTACGAGTTCTCGACCTCGAGCAGCCGCGTGCGCCGCGCCGCGCGTTTCGTCGAGGCGGCGGGTGCAGCGCTCGGGCTCAGCCTGTTCGCCATGTTGCTGGCGCGGGGCTGGGGGCTGGAGCGCGTGCTCGACTTCCCGGGCCTCTCGACCAGCCAGTCCGTGCAACACCTGGTGGCCAGCCTGGTCTTCGGGTTGACGTGCGCGTACATGGCCCGGCACCTCTATCACGGGCTGATGCGCCGCGTGAACCTGAACCAACGCCTGTTGGTGCTGGGCAGCCTGGGTCCCGCGCATTCCCTGGCCCGCCAGGTGCTGGATCACCCCGCTGCCGGGTACGAGGTCGTCGGGATGATCCCCGAGGGCATCGAACTGGGCCGCGAGGGCAACGCCAACATCCTGAACGATCCCCACCATCAGCCGACCGAGAAGACCCTGGCCCTGGTGCTGGACGACGTCACCATTCTCGGCGACGACGGCGGCAACCGGGACGTCGCCATGTCCACGCCGGGCTCCGGCACCGCGCTGATGCGTATCGCTCGCGAGAAGCGCGCGGACCTGCTGGTCGTCGCCCTGCAGGACCGACGTCGCACGTTGCCGACCCGCCAGCTGATGGACTGCCGCCTGGCCGGACTCGAGGTCCGCGAGCGCGAAGAGGTCTTCGAGGAGATCACCGGCCGCATCGCCGTCAGCGCCATGCGCCCCTCGTACCTGATCTTCAACGAGGGCTTCCGCATGCACGCTTGGGCGGACCTCGGCAAGCGCGTGGTCGATGTCTCGTGCGCTCTGATCCTGCTCGCCCTCCTGTGGCCGGTGATGCTGCTGACCGCGCTGGCGGTGAAGGTCTCCTCGCCCGGACCGATCATGTTCCGCCAGGAGCGCGTGGGCCTGGAGGGCAACCTCTTCACGCTCTCCAAGTTCCGCTCCATGCGCGCGGATGCCGAGAAGGCCACGGGCCCGGTGTGGTCCAGCGAGGACGATCCGCGCATCACCAAGGTCGGCAGGTTCATGCGCAAGACGCGCCTGGACGAGCTCCCGCAGCTGTTCAACATCCTGTCCGGCGGCATGTCGCTGGTGGGACCGCGCCCCGAGCGCCAGCACTTCGTCGACAGCCTGGCCGAGCGCATCCCCTACTACCACCACCGGCACATCGTGAAGCCGGGGCTGACCGGTTGGGCCCAGATCAACCACCCGTACGGGAACACCGAGGAGGACAGTTTGGCGAAGCTCCAGTACGACCTCTTCTACATCAAGAACCGCAGCTTCCTGTTCGACCTGTCGATCCTCGCCAGCACGATCCGGACGGTCGTCCTGCGCCAGGGCACCTAGGGGTTCGGCCAAGTACGAGCCATTCCGCAGTGCGCTGCATTCGACACGGTTCGAGGCAGCGGGCTTCACCAATAGCTGGCCTGTACCCTTCTCGGGGCGGCACAGGAAGCCGAGCAGGCGCGTGCGTTGGACGGCACGGTGCGTCCACGGTCGCCCCTGGCAGGACCGGAGGCAGCGACGGGAATGGCCACGTTCCCACGGCATCGCGATCCGTGGATCGCAAGCACTCACGGTGCATCCTGGTGAGGCATCCGGGCGAGTCGATCCCTGCGCGTTCGAGAGACGAGCTGGAGGTCGGCGACCCCTGACCGCGAAGGGTGCTCGAATCGAGTCACGCCCAAGCGAAGAACCGGGAACACGTTTCCGAGCGTGCCCTGGAATCGCGGTCCGTTCCGGGATTCCACCCGAGAATCCACCGCTGACCGGCCGCGCTGAGTACGCGGGGTACGTTTTGGGGTGGAGAAACGCTCACTCTCGCTCGCGCGACCCAACGTCCTTCTTCCCGGTCTCGGACTGGGTCTCGTTCTGGTCGCCTGCATGGCCACGCCTCCGGCCGCTTACGTTCGCGCTGCGGACGGAAACGTGCGCGCCGCGAGCTACGCCGAGGCCGACCGCGTCTCGCGCCTGCTGGACCGTCTGGCCCCCGAGGTCGTGGCCATGATCCCCGGCGGAGTCCTGCCGGACGATCTTGAGGTCTGGATCCAGGAAACGCCGCGCCTCTACGCCATGCCCGGCGCGGGCGTCGCCGATGCCGAGGGCCTGTGGTCCGAACGCCACCACCGCGTCATGCTCGGCCGCAACGCCGACGACATGGAGCGCACGCTCGCGCACGAACTCACGCACGCGGCCCTCGATGGATCGTGGCACCGCCTGCCCGGCACCATCGAAGAAGGCCTGTGCGACGCCGTCTCCGCCTCGCTGGTCGAGTCGGGTGCCGCTCGCCTGCGCGCCGGACGCCTGTCCAGCGCCGCGCTCGCCTGTGGCGGCCTGGGTCTGCACCTCGACCTGTCGATGAGCGATACGAACAAGGGTTGGACCGCACGCGTGCGCCTGACCGGAGAGGACACCGTCCAGAACCCCCAGCAGGAGGTCTTCCGCATCCAGGCGGGCCTGTCCTCCACACGCCTCTCGTCCTCGACCAAGCGCGGCTTCTACGGCATGGCTTTCCTGCTCGCCGAGCGCACGATCGACCGCATCGGCATGGATGGGTTGTACGAGCTCTGCGAGCGCGCCGCGGCCTTGGGCCACAGCCAGGTCCCGCGCCCTTGGTTGCTGGAAGCCGCCGACCTGCCGGACGATGCCAACGTCTGGCGCACCGCTGCGGCCGCGGCCATGGGTGAGCGCGAACTCGTCGAGCTGGTGCGTATGTACCCCGACTTCGCAGCGAACTCGATCACGGCCTTCGTCGGCGACGCCGACCTCTCGAACGGCTGGCCCGAGCATCTCGTCGCGGACATCTCCTTGGACCAGGGCCCCACGATCTCGCTCGACCGCCTCGACTTCCTGATCGATGACGTCCGCGACCGCCAGGCCCTGCGCTTGCAGAGCCTTGCGAACGAGACCGCGCTCGCGGCGAACTGAGCGCACCGCCCGCCGGGTCGATCGACCGAAGGGGCTGTACTTTGCCCGACGGGTCGATCTGCCGAACGGGCTTGACCTTGCCCGCTGGGTCGCTCTGCCGAAAGGCTTGCTCCGCCCGACAGGTCGCTCTGCCGAATTGGTTTCGGCCCGCGCACCCCCGAGTGGAACCGGTGGAATCAGCCGCGGCGCTGGAAGCGCCACACGCCGCGCTGTCCGCTGGTCTCCTCGACGGAAACGCGCAGCATGTCGACGGCGATGTCGGGGAACGACTCCGCCAGCCGTCGCTTCAGCTCGTGCCCGAACCAGGTCGCCAGGTTCTCGGAGCTCGTGTTGTTGATCGGCAGCACCAGGATGTCCCCGGTCGGTGCCAGGTAGCGCAGCTCGCGATACTGGACGCGCGTGTGCCCGTCGTCCTGGGCCTCGTAGGTCAATTCCTGGTGTTCACCGGGAACGAGCCAGTGCTCGTCCAACTCGTCGCACATCGCCCGCACGATCGGCTTCACCATCAGGAAGTCGATCACCAGGCCGTGCTCGCCCAGGGCGGCTTCGAGGTCCACGGAGACCCGGTAGTTGTGCCCGTGCAGGCGCTCGGTCGTCCCGTCCGGGAAGATCAGGAAGTGGGCCGAGGAGAACTTGAAGTACTCCTTCGCGATCTCGAGGCCCCAGGTTTCGGTCGGCTGCGTATCCATGAGGCGCGTCAGGGTAGCGCGGACCCGGGATCGGACTCCAGACGATCCCCACATCTGGCCGATCCTTGGAAGGGTGCCGGAACCGAGTCCGGGCCTTCCCCATGCGCCGCCCCCGCTCCCAAGTTCACACCTGCGTTCTCGCCCTGTGCGTGTTCGGCTGCCTGTGGGTGGCCACTACGGACGAGCGGATCGGAGACGACCGACCGCGGGCCTCGGTCTCGCCCGAGTTCCATGCGGCGGGCGTGGATCACGCTGTGGAGCCCGTTCCGGCTGCCTTCGAGGGTCCGGCACCCTTTGCGGAGGAAGCCCCGGGTCCTCGGGCTCTCGACCGGATCCTGGGCAACGCGGCCGGTCCGGTGCGACCGGTCCTGACGCACTGACACCGTCCCGTTGCGGAGGTCGGCGTTCGGGGTAGGCTCTGCCCCATGCCCCTGATCGACTTCCACAGCCACTTCTTCGCGCGACCGTTCTTCGACACGCTGGCCGCGGCCAGCCCGCTGTCGGGTGAGCCCGAGGCCAAGCTGGCGGCGCTGTCCGAACGAACCGGGCTGCAGGTTCCCGACGCCGACGTGAAGGTCCACAGAGCCCGTTGGATCGAGGCCATGGATGCGGCCGACGTGGATCACATGGTGACCTTCGCCAGCTTGCCCGAGGAGGTGCCGACCGTCGCCCAGGCCATCGCCCACGACGACGGGCGCCTGATCGGCATGTCGATCGCGAACCCGGCGGCCGAGGGGGCCGCGGACAAGGTCGCCGCCCTGCTCGACACGAACGGCTTCCGCGGGATCTTGTGCTTCCCGGCGCAACATCACTTCCGTATCGACGAGGAACGCACGCACGCCGTGCTGAAGGTCCTGAACGAGCGCAGCGCGGTCTGCTACGTCCACTGCGGGCTGCTGGTGGTCAAGCTCAAGGACCTGCTAGGGATCCCGCGCACGGTCGACCTGACCTACGCCGACCCATTGCACCTGATCCCGGCGGCCAACGCGTTCCCGAACGTGACCTTCGTCATCCCGCACTTCGGGGCCGGGATGTTCCGCGAGACGTTGATGGCGGGCGCGCAGTGCGAGAACATCGTGGTCGACACGTCGTCCTCGAACGGTTGGATCACGACCCAGCCCGACGCACCGACGTTGACCGACGTCTTCGCACGCGCGCTGGACGTGTTCGGCCCCGAGCGCATCGTCTTCGGCACGGATTCGGGTCCGTTCCCGGCGGGCTGGCGCAAGGACCGGTTGTTGGAGCAGACCAAGATCCTGGACGACCTCGGAATCGACGCTGCGGATCAGCAGAGCATCTTCGCGGGCAACGCTGCGAGGATCCTGAACCTGGGCTGAGCGGCGCGCGCATGCGTCCGCTGGGGACGAACGCACCTTCGGAAGACCTCGAGTCGAATCCGGCCGCGAGTCCGCGCGAACCGAATCAGTTGGGGATCGGCGCGTCGACGCGGGGCTGTTGGCCGCGCAGCACCGAGTTGTCCGAGAACAACTGGCTCTGGTCGATGACCGGCGCCTTCTCGAGCGCCTCGACGTCGATCTGGCCCGACTGCGCGTAGGCGGTCAAGGCGTTCTGCCAGGTCGTCAGGCGCACCGTCTCGGCGTCGAGCCCGCGCTCGAGCATCAACTTGGCCGTCTTCGGCACGGACAGCGGATCGCTGACGCCCCAGTCGGCCGAGCTGTCGACGAAGATGCGATTGGCGCCGTACTGCTGGACGAGCTCGACCATGCGTTCGGAGCCCATCTTGGTGTGCGGGTAGATCGTGAAGGCGGCCCACGCGCCGGCGTTCAGCGTGTCCTCGACCGTCTCTTCGTTGTTGTGGTCGATGATCAGCTTCTCCATCGGGACGCCGACCTCCTGGGCGACGGCGATCGAGCGCTGGATGCCACGCTTCTTGTCGCGGTGCGGCGAGTGCACCATCACGACCATGTCGTTCGCGACGGCCAGCTCGAGCTGGGCGATGTACGCGCGCTCCTCGGCGTCGGTGATCTCGTCGTAGCCGATCTCACCGATCGCGACGACGCCTTCCTTGAACGCGTAACGCGGCAGGAGTTCGAGGACCTCCTTGGCGAGGCCCTCGTTGTTGGCCTCTTTCGAGTTCAATCCGATCGCGCAGTAGTGCGCGATGCCGAACTGCGAAGCGCGGAAGCGTTCCCAACCGACGAGGCTGGCGAAGTAGTCCTGGAACGCCCCGACCGTCGTGCGCGGCTGGCCCAGCCAGAACGCAGGCTCGATCACCGCCCGAACTCCTGCGGCCGCCATGGCCTCGAAGTCGTCGGTGGTCCGACTGGTCATGTGGATGTGCGGATCGAAAAAGCGCATGGGGTCAGCGATTGGGGAGAGGCGCGGCAGCCGCCGCGAGAGGATCGAGAAGTGCCCAGGCGTCCTGGCCACATTGGCCAGCCAGGGCGCGGGTTGCGGCGTCTGCGACGTCGGCATCATTGCCACCAACGAGCTCGCGCAAGCGGTCCTCGTCGAGGCAGCGGCCCAAGGCGTACGTCGCGGCGATGCGGCCGCTGCGAGGTCCTTGGGCCAGTTCGAGTTCGATGGCGGCGCGGGCGCGCTCGCCTCCGTGGGACCCGAGGCACAGCCACAGGTCGGGTTGCAGGTCGCGGCCTGCGCTGCGGCGCTCGTCCATCAGGTCGAGGGCGATGCGTGCCAGGTCCGCGCTGAGTCGGCCGTCCAATCCGTGGACGCGCCACAGCGGCGCACCGACGAACACGGCCTTGATGCACAGCTGGTTCCAGGCGACGTCGTCGAAGTGCGCGGCCGCATAGGGCGAATCGCAGGTGACGGCCTGGAACACGGTGCCGATGTTCGTGCGGCAGCCTTCGCCGGCACGCCATACGAAGCGCTCGCCGTTCGGCAAGAGCGCCAGGCAACGATAGAGCGCGCGGCACTCGCCTTCGTCGGCGGTGCGGAAGGCTTCTTCGAAGGACGCCACGAACGAAGGTTCCAGGACGTCGGTCCGCGCCAGGATCAACGCGACGCGCAAGGTCTCCTGCAACGTCCAGCGTTCGGGGTTCCAACCAGGCTGCAAGGCCGCAGCCTGGGCGGTTTCGTCCGCCGTGGGTGCGAGCATCGCCGTGCCGCGCACGTGGCGACTGGCCATCGACAACCGCGCGACGAAGACCTCGTCCGAGACGCCTGCAGCGATCTCGTCGGCCGTGCTCGCCCACCAAACAGCGGCAGGGCCCTGCAATCGCGAAGCGAGTGCCGACGCGAGCCAATCACGGGCCTGGTCGATCAACGCGTCAGACCTTCCTCGAGCGTGAGCACCATGAAGCTGGTCGAAGCGTTCACCAAGTAGTTCGTATCCAGGAAGTCGGACATGCTGCCGTTCTCGCGCTGCGTCTTGATGACGTGATGGCGCAGACGTGCGTGCCACGACTCGCGCTCCTCGGCGGGCAGCAGGTTGATCACCTTGGCCGCGTAGTAGTGCGCGAAGAAGTAGAAGTAGCCCGCGTTGGCGTGGAAACCCTCGTGCGGGACCGGGCGCATGCGGACGTGGTCGAGGTAACCATGGTGCTGGAACAGAGCCTCCAGCCCTTCGCGGATCACGTCCGGCGTGATCGTCTTGTCGCCGGATTTGGCCAACGCCCAATGGCACACCTGGGTCCGTCCCAAGCTGCCCTCGATCTTGTTGATGTGCTCGACCCCCTGGATGCGCGTGATCGGCGTCCAGTCGTAGGTGAACGCGCCGCCGGGCAACGCGCAGCGTTTCACGTACGTCTGTGCGCGATCGAGCATGCGCTGCTCGACCTCGAACCCGAGCGCCTTGGCGTCGATCAGGGTCGGCAGGACGAGGGCGGTGCAGAACGAGGTCGCCCAGGTCGGCACCTCGATGAACGGGGGGTTGTCGTAGTACGCCCAACCGCCGGACCACGACTGGTTCTTCTCGAGGATCTCGAGGTACTCCTTGGCACGAGCCGTGATCTTGGCGCGCACCTCGGTCGCCTCACCCTCGGCGGCGAAGCGCGGATCCTGGAGCAACTGCATGCAGGACACGAGGCCGTACAGGGCACTCCAGACGTAATCGACGTCCCAGTCGGAGCGACGCGTCGAGACCTTCGTGGTGACCATCCAGTCGATGGCTTGATCGAGCGCCGCGCGGACCTCGGGAGTCTCGGGGACGGCTGCCAGCGCCATCACGTTCAGGTTGTGGGCCGCCAGTTGCCACGAGTAGTACGTCTCGATCGCGAACCCCGCCTCGAGCATGCTGACCGGCAAGTGCGTGCCCCAGGAACCGTCGTCGTTCAAGTCGTCGACGAGGTACTGGACCGCCTTGCCCTGGGGCGCGAAGGACTCTTCGCGGGAGATCCGCACGTCCAGGCGCTCCTCCGCCGTGGGCGACTCTTCCGTGCCCTCGCCTTCCTGGACCGTGTCGTCCTGGCGCTCGACCTTGGGCACCTCGGCAGGCACCTCGTCCTGGACGGGGGCACCTACGATCAGAGCCGACCACAGGATCGTGGAGAGCAGCAGCATCAGTCCTCCTGCTCCTCACCGCCCGCCTTCTCGAGGGCCTTCTCGGCCTCTTCGACAGCGTGCCGCTTGCGCAGCAACTCGAGTTCGATCGACAGGCGCGTCTTCTCGAGGTCCGCACGCGCGGCATCACGCGCCTCTTCGGCTTGACGCTTGGCCCAATCCAACTTGTGTTGCTTGCGCGGCACTTCGATGTCGAGCTTCATCGACTTCGCGCGCTGGGCGTGAGCGAGACCGCGGTTGGCGAAGTCCAGTTCGCGCGCCACCTTCTGCAGGACCGAGTCCTCGGACGACGCTTCGCCTTCCTTGGCGAACATGCGGATCAACTCGTCGTTGCTCTGCTGAGCCATGATGCGCGAGTGATCGGCGCGGTCGACGCGCAGTTTTGCTTCGGCCTCTTCGTTCGGGATCTCGAGCGCCTTGAACGTCTCGAACTCCTCGGTCGCGAGCATGAGACCATGGTCCGCCTTGACCACGGCCTGCTGGGCGCGCGTCAGACGTGCGGCCATCTCGAGTTCGGCGATGCGCAGCTCACGGTGAGCGTAATCCACCTTGTTCTGGAGCCCGGACAGGTCCTTGGCGTCCTCCTTGGCGACTTCGGTGGGCGTCGTTCCCTGGTCGGGGGTGACGCCCGACTTCGGGCTCGAGGCACAGCTGGCCAGGGCGAGGAGGGTCAGGGAGGGGATCAGGAGCGATTTCATGGGAGTCCGCGAGTGAGGTTCGGGGAGCAGGTCGTGCGATCCGTGAGGGCCGGATGGGCCGAGTGGGCTGGGATCGGCCCCCCATCATGCGCGGCGGAGGGCCCCGCTGGAAGTCCGAGGACCGACTCGGCCCTCGATCTCACG
>JAJDEX010000075.1 GCA_029259575.1 Planctomycetota bacterium
TGGCTACACGCCGGCCCGCGGCAAGTACAAGCGGACGACCGCGCGTGCGATGGAGTGGCTGCGCGCCCAACAGAACTCGGAGACCGGTTTGATCGGCGAGGACCTCGGCCACGCCTTCCTCTACGACCACGGCCTGGCGACGCTGGCCTTGTGCGATCTGTACTTGATGACGCGCGTGCCGATGCTGCGCACGCCGTGCCAGAAGGCGATCAACTACGTCGGACGCGCGCGCAATCCGTACGGCGCTTGGCGCTACGACGTTCCGGCGACCGGCGACAACGACACGAGCGTCACCGGATGGATGGTGTTCGCGCTCTCGACCGCCAAGGACGCGGGACTCAAGGTCGACAACGAGGCGTTCACCGGCGCGTTGACCTGGTTCGACGAGGTCACCGACACGTCCACCGGCCGTACGGGCTACGACCGCACCGGCAGCGTCAGCTCACGCATCGAGAACGTCAACGACCACTTCGCGCCCGAGAAGGGCGAGGCGATGACGGCGGTCGCCCTGCTCTGCCGGTTCTTCCTCGGCCAGGATCCCGAAGCGACGCCGATCATGTCGAAGCAAGCCGACCTCCTGGCGAAGCTCCCGCCCGTGTGGGAGCCGGACGCGCACGGGTGCGACATGTACGCGTGGTACTACGCCACGTACGCCATGTTCCAGATGGGCGGGCGCCACTGGAAGGCATGGAAGAAGAGCCTGGGACCCGCGATCGCCGAGTCCCAGCGCACCGACGGCCACCTGGAAGGCTCCTGGGATCCGGCAGGACCCTGGGGCTACTCGGGCGGCCGCGTCTATGCGACGGCGCTGATGACCCTGTGCCTCGAAGTCGAGCAGCGCTACACGCGCGTGCGCTGAAGCGGACGGTCTCGGGCCCGGCGTGGGGACGCAGGGCTCGTTAGGCCGACCAAGATTCCAGCGTTCACGGCCCGCGGTCGAACCTCGCGTTCGGTCGCGGGCTCTTGCGTGCGCGACCGGTCCGCGCGGGACGTAACGGTTCCCCAGATCCGTACGGAACGAGCGGAAAGGAACCGAGGAGCGCCGCGAACGGCCGCGTCCTCACGCCCCCATCACGTCACGCGCATCCAGAACTTCTGGATGAACTCGGCGACGTTCTTCTTGTCGCGCGAGAGGAAGCCACCGCTGGACTCGGACCGACAATGGGTCGACGAGTTCGGGATGCCTTCGGGACCTTCCACGCGCACCGTGATCTTGGACGTTCCGCCCAGAGCGCCGTTCGCGCGCGTCGAATGGATCTCGAGTCGCTCTTCGTCGACCGACTCGAGCTTCCAACCGGGCATGTCCTCGGCCATCTCCTTCGCAGCTCCGAAGATCCCCGACTTCTCGGACGGAACGCGGACGGGCTGATGCCAGCGGTTCGAGTTCGACTCGGCTGTCTCGAAGGAACCCATGGCGGATCAGTCGTTGGTCGGGAGGGAGCAGGTTTGGAGGAAACGCGAGCGCGTGAAAACGAACCGGTGGAGTCTCGGCAAGTCCGAGCCTCCACCGGCAGAGATCACTTGGCGTTCGCCGCGCGCGCGAGACGCGCCTTGCGACGATCCGCGGCGTTCGCGTGAATCAGGTTCGCCTTGGCGGCCTTGTCGACCTTCTTCATCGCCAACGGAAGTGCGGCGAGGGCCGCCTCGGCGGTCTCGGCCTGCATGACCTTCTTGGTCGCGGACTTCATCTCGGAGGAGACGGACTTGTTGGCGATGCGACGCTCTTCGTCCTGACGCATCCGCTTCTTGGCTTGCTTGGTGTTCGGCATGTCTCTGGTTCGTTTGAATCGCGGTCTTGGTGGCTGGCAAGGTGCACAGCCGGGTCGTCATCCCGCGAGTTGTTCCATCTTCTGTGCTACGTCCCGGAAGCCAATATCGACTTGATAGATCCGGGCGTAGAACCCTCTCGCTTCGGCCGTGTTGCCCTCGGCCTCCGCAATCGCGCCGAGATGATACAGGATCTCCCGGGCCCGTTGGTCCGAGTCCGGCCGATCCGCGAGCGCCGCCTGATATTCCTTTCGGGCGAGGTCCAGGAAGCCCTTCTCGTGGAAGCACTGGGCCAGCAGGAAGACGGCCTCAGGGCGGTTCCTGGGGTCGCTCTGGGCCTTTTGGAGGGCTGCGGCGGCCTCGTCCAGGCGCCCCAGCTTCAGCAAGCTGCGCCCCAGGGTGAGCCGCGCCCCCCCGTCGCCGGGCCGGCGGTCCACGTCGGCCTGCAGTTCGGCCAGTTCGAGCGCCTGCAGTTCGCCCTCCAACCGGTCCGCGGTCTCGGTGTCGCCCGCCTTGTCGGCCTTGGCGATGGCGCGCTTGACCGAGGCGACCCGCAGCTTGCCGGCGCGTGCAGCGAGCTCCGCGTCGTCCTTGCGATAGGACTGCGCACGCTCGACCAGGTCGAGCGCAGCCTCGGGATCGCGCAACTTCTCGTGGACGACGGCCATCTCGAGCATGACGTCGACGTCGGTCGGGTCGTCGGCGAAGCGCGTCTCGAGGCGGGTGATTTCCTCGGCCAGCTCCTCGGGAGACAGGATCCGACGCTGCTTGCGCTCCAGATGCAGCGCCTCGCCCTTGTCCTTGATCTGCTCACGGCTGTGGCCGACCTGGTCGTAGCGTCCCTGGTGCAAGGCCGCCTCGGCGGACAGGTCCTTGCGCGCCTTCAACGCGTCGCGGTCGCGCGGGTCGGCCTCGAGGGCACGCTCGTAGTACTCGAGCGCCTTCATCGGCTGCCCCTCCACCGCCATCATCGCCCCGGCGCGTTTCAACCCGTGCGGGTTCTTGGGCGCGATCTCGGCCAGGAACTCGTAGACCGCGAGCGCACTGGCCGTGTGCCCGGCGCTCTCGAGCGACACGCCGAGCAGCATGTTGGCCTCCTCGTCGAGCGGGTTCGTCGCGAGATACCCCTCGCACGCCTTCGCCGCCGCCTCGTGGCGCCCAGCCTTCGAGAAGCCCTTGGCCGCCGCCAGGGGACCGGCGCCGCGCAGCTTGCCGAACAGCCCCTTGCCACCCTTGGCCTTATGCCGATCGCGCAGCACGCGACGCAATCCTGCCCGCGCCTCGCCCAGGTTGGGATCCAGATCGAGCAGCTGTTGGAAGAGCTGCACGCTGAAGTCCCAGTTCTTGCGCCGGTGCGCTTCCTCGGCTTTCTGAATGTGCTTCGAGTAGTCCAAGGAGTTCGTTCGCGTCCTGAAGAGGATCCGCACGTGGCCGAAGGGGTCGGCCACGCCGCTGGATCGATGGCGGAAAATGGTAGGGGAGGCCTCGGAAGCGGTCAACGCGGGTATCCTGGCGCCGAATCAGGACGAGGTCCCCGGACGCGCCGAACGGCCCGCCACCGACCTCTATCCCCCTTGCGGCATGCCGCAACCCGAATCCACCGCCCACCCGATTCCTGCGATGTCCGAGGCCCTCGAGTTCGAAGTCACCCTCTTCCCGAACCCTGTCCTGCGCAAGGTGGCGGACCCGATCACGGCCTTCGACGATGCGTTGAAGCGCACCGTGGAGGCGATGTACACGCGGATGTTCGAGAGCCAGGGGGTCGGCCTCGCCGCGCCCCAGGTCGGCCTGCGCCAGCGGATCCTGGTCGTCAACGAGACGGGCGACGCCAAGGAAGCGGACCAGAACCTCACGCTGATCAACCCCCAGATCGTCGCGCGCAGCGGCAAGAAGGTCCTCCTCGAGGAGGGCTGCCTGTCGTTCCCCGGCATCTACGCCGAGATCGAGCGACTGGACGGGTGCGTGGTCGAGGCCCAGGACATCGAGGGCAACCCGATCCGTTTGGAGCTCGAGGGTTTCCTCTCCCGCATCGTCCAGCACGAGTTCGACCACCTCGAGGGCATCCTTCTCGTCGATCGCATGTCGCCCGCGGACAAGATCCGCAACAAGGGCGAGCTCGAGGAATTGAAGTACATGTACCTCGAGTCGAAGCGTTGAGGACGGCCCGGTGATCGTCACGACCGATCTGGCTGCCCTCGTGGCGCGGGCGCAGGACGGTCCGGAGCCCTCCGTCGTCAGCATCGGCATGTTCGACGGGGTCCACCTGGGGCACCGCGCGATCCTGGAGGCCAACCAGCGCCGCGCCGGTGCGCTCGGCGCCATCTCGACGGTCGTCACGTTCCAGTCGCATCCCAAGGCGCTCCTGCTGGGTCGCGCGCCGCGGACCTTGACGACTCTGGAGCACCGCCTGGCCCTGTTCCAGCGCATGGGCGTCGGGCACGCCGTGGCGCTGCCCTTCGACGAACACTTGCGCGACCTGTCCGCCCAGGACTTCACGCGCCAGGTCCTGATCGAGGGCTTGGCCGCGCGCGCCTTCGTGCTGGGCTTCGACAGCAAGTTCGGCAAGGATCGCGCGGGCGACGCCGACCTCCTGCGCGGCCTCGGCCACGCGGTCGAGATCGTCAAGAAGGTCCTGGTCGACCAACGCGCGGTGTCCAGCACCGCGATCCGCGAGGCCGTCGAGCTCGGGGACCTGGCCAGCGCGGCACGCATGCTCGGACGAGGCGTCGCGGTCTACGGCGAGGTCGTCGAGGGCAGGCGCCTGGGTCGCGAACTCGGTTTCCCGACCGCGAACCTCGACCTGCACCACGAACTGCATCCGCCGACCGGCGTGTATGCGGGCTGGGCCCGGGTCGCGGGTCCCGATGCGCGGCTCGAACCCGGGCCGGCGATCCAAGCGGTGGCCAACATCGGCTTCAAGCCGACCGTCAGCGGCGAGCGCCCGGACCTGCCGACGATGGAGGTCCACCTCCTCGACGGCGAGCACTCGATCTACGGCCAGCACGTCGAGTTCGAGTTCGTCGAACGCCTGCGAGGCGAAGTTCGCTTCGAGAGCCTCGACGCGCTCAAGGTCCAGATCGGCAAGGACGTCGTGCACGCTCGCACGGTCCTGGCTCGGGCCTGAGCGAGACTGGCCTGGTCCGTTCCGCTGGCAGCGCCGACCCTCGCTCCAGCGCGTTCAAGGGCACCTGGCGTCGGTCCGAACCCGCCCTCGAACCGCGCCACGTGGGTCCGGATGCGCGTGCGGAATGAGCCAGGCCAGTCTCGGCCGAAGCCGCCCATGCAGCTCGGGGGACCGTCCGACCATCCTCGATGCGGAAGTCGGGGCACGAAGAAAGGCCCTGGGACGCGCCCAGGGCCTTTGTAAGTTCAGCTCAGCGACACGACGCGCGCGTCGCTGGGCTTGAGTTCACGGTGGATCAGAAGCTGACCGTGACGCCGGCCGAGATGGCCGAACCGTCCGGACCGCCGGGATCGGAGTCGATCTGGGTGAACTGAATCGTCCACTTGACGTCGTGACCGTTGTTGTAGTGGTTGGCAGCGATGTCGATCATCGTGGTGTCGGCAGCGCCGTTGTCGGTATCCGTGTAGCGGAGACCAAGTTCCCACTCGTCGGGGGTGAGCATCCAGCCACCGGCCAGAACCATCGGGCTCTGATCGGCCGCGCCAGTGATGGCGTTGAGGCCAGCGCCTTCCGAACCGGTACCGGTGTAGCCAGCTTCGAAGTCGGCGATCTCGAGGGAGACCCAGTACTGACCGGTGCTGACCGTGGCATCGACTCCGAAGAATCCGCCGCCGAGGCCCGCGCCCATCACACCGCCGTCGTCCGCGAAGGAGACGCCGACCGTACCGTTCATGTCGTCGGTGCCGCCGTAGCTGCCTTCGGTGGAGTCGGCACCGTGGCCGTCTCCCATGAAGTCGTACGTACCGCGGGCAGAGATCAGGTGCTCGTCAACCGTGCCGTCGACACCGTTCTGGACCGCGACGGCCCAGTTGAGCTTGCCGTCGAAGACGCCATTCAGCATCGCGCCAGCTTGTCGCGCCGAGGTGGCGTTTCCGATGATCGAGCGGTTGACGAAGAAGACGTCTTCCGTGTCGCGCAGACCAGAGGCCGAGAGGGGAGCGCGGAACGCACCCATCGTGGCGTTGATGTCGCCGAGCATGAACGAGACGTTGGCGTCGAGAAGACGGGCTCCAACGAAGTCGTACTCGACGTTGTAGCCGTAACCCGTGTTGCTTCCGTTCATGCGAACGCGAGCGTTCGGAACGGTGAAACCTTGGGTATCGGCCGCAGCACCAGGGGCACCGGCGCCGCCCGGGGTGGGCAGGTTGTCGCCAGTGTTGTTGAAATAGGTATCGATGAATCCAGAGATACTGGGGGTAGTGTTATCGTCCTGGAGAGACGAGGCCAAGGCCTCGGCTTCCAGGTCGAAGGCCGACCAGTCACTATCGTTCGCGAGTGCGAAGCTGGTCAGCGACAACGCAGCGGCGCTGTAGATGAGAGTTTTCATGGGGTCAAGACTCCAAGTGAGACAGACAGACAGAGAGTTCAGGGATGGGGGTATAAGGCGCGCAGAGCTTGACGAGGGGCACCCTCGTCGTCGAGTGCCTGCGATCGCTTTTTCGGGTCTGATTCCGCAGATTCCTTCGGCGGTAGGTGGCGAAGCTTGCCCTTGAAACCTCGCTTTCCGGTCCGGTGAATGACGTAAGTCGTGACAGGATCATGACTTGAGGACGGTCTAGGAGATCGCGTCTGAGCCCGGTTCTGGGCGGTTTTGCAGGTTCCTCGGGTCGGATCGGGGGCTGAATCCCCTTCCAGATAGGCCTCTGCATTTGCCGAAATCGGCCCTTCGGCTCCTTGGGAGTTCCTGAGGAGGTCCGAGATTCTGGCCTCGATCGAGGCCTCCGGACCCCGAATGACGGAGCGAAGTGCGCTAACCATCGTCCCCAGGCCTCGAGCGCCGCTGCTTCTTGGTGTCCGAACGCTGCTTCTTCTGCTTCAAACGGCGCTCCTTCGACCCTCGCGTCGGCTTGGTGGCCCGCCGCGTCCGGTCCACGTGAAGACCTTGCCTGAGCAGCTCTGCGAGCCTCTCCCGCACGTCCTCGACGTTGCGGGCCCGGTGTCGTGACTTGGACGCATGCAGGACCAGCTCGCCCGAGGACGTCAGGCGCGACTTCAGCTTCTCCATGAGCCGCCCGCGCCGCACCTCCCCCAGCACCTCGCTGTCGCGCACGCTGAAGCGAAGCTCCACGCGGGTCTCGACCTTGTTGACGTTCTGCCCGCCCGGACCGCCGGAGCGAGAGAAGGCCACCTGCAATTCCTTCGGAGGCAGGGTCAGGCGTGCATTGATTCGGAGGGGCTCCACGTCCAGAGACTCGCTGAATCGGGTTCGCCGCACCAGAGGGAAACGAGACTGGCCTAGTTCGCTCCGCACTCGGCCTACCGTCGCTCCGCAGCCCCACCATCGATGGCCGGCTCGGAACGACCATGGATCTCCAGCCCGTAGGACGGGGGTCCGCCGTCGTGCGGAGCGAAGTAGGCCAGCCCCCGGAGGAACCTCCGGGAGGGGCCGCGTGCTCGTCCGTACCCTGTCGCTGGCGGGTTCCAGGCCGACGACCGCGACGCGGGACAGCCAGGCTCGGCTGGCGAACCAGGGCGAGGTTCAGGGACGCGGGCCAGCGCCTCAGGCGTCCGGCGCAGGATTCGGATCGCGATCGCGCAGGAGCGGCCACGGGTAGATGCCCGTGTCGTGCCCGTCGGCGAATCGCACCGAGATGGCGTAGTTGCCCACCAGAACGACGCCGTTCTGCTGCAGATCGTCCGGGACGCTCTTCGGATCCAGCAACGGTTGCCCCGTCAGCTCATGGATGCAGCGTGCGCAGGGGCACAACCGGCGCAATTGCGCGGCGGTATAGGTCGTTTCGTGACCGTCGGGCCAGACCAGTTCGACCTTCGAGGGATCCTTGCGGCGGATCGTCGTGGGAGAGTTGGTCATGGGAACGAGGTGGTGGTCCCGCATCGATTCCGGACCGATTCGGACCTCTCCGGCGCCGACGTCGCGCAGCGGCGATCGTCTGTAAGTGGTGGCCAGGACCAGACTTGAACTGGTGACCCCTGCATTTTCAATGCAGTGCTCTACCAACTGAGCTACCTGGCCGGAGGGGTCCGAGGCCGTTCGGTGTCGAACGACCGGGGGCGCAGATTCTTGCGAGGAGGTCGCCAGCCGTCAACAAGGGCGGCGGGAATCCGAAAGTTCGAGCGCGCCTTATATATAGAGAGATCGGCACGGGCGTGGCTGGGACCGAAGCGGGGTCCGGAGTTTCTCGACGGCCATGAACCCCGGGGTGGCGGCCGATTCGGGCCGAACTGCGCTCGGATCGGCGCCGCTGGGGTCCCGCGCGCACCTGCGCCCATCCGACCCAGAACCGGACCGCGAAGGGCACGTCCCGCAACAGCATTGCGCTTGGCTATTGAACGGGACCCCATGGGTTTGGAGGATCGCGGTCATGAAGCTCCTCCTCGGCTGCTCGGCCCTGTTGCTCGGTACCCCCACGCTGACCCTCGCCCAAGGTGAAGGAGGCACGGATCCCGACGGTTGGTCGGAGGTCGATGCCGAGCTCGTCGCCCTCGAGGACGCGGACGAGGAAGGTGACATCCAAGTCTCCGGTTGGATCACGACGATCTGGGCCGACTCCGACACGGTCGCCCCGCCGGCCACGACGAAGCTGAACGGCTTCTTCTTCGACGCCATCCGGGTCGAGCTCGACGGCGAGCGTGCCGGCTACTCGTGGAAGTTGTCCTTCGACGGGTTCAACGGCACGACGAACATCTTCGACGCCTATGTGCGCGGTCCGATGGGCGAGAACCTCACCTGGACCGTCGGGCGCTTCCGCGCACCGTTCGTACGCAGCGGCCTGATGCCGGAGAACCGCTACCTGTTCCTCGCGCCGACGCGCAACGGACTGCTCTATCGCGGTCGTGCGATCCAAACGCAGGGCGGCATGCTCCACTACAACCACGACGATCACCTCGCCGTGCAGCTCGCCGTGCAGAACGGTTTCGACGGCACGAACGATGAGCACATGATCACCGCACGCGCGACGGCGTCCATCATCGGCGACGGCGTTCCGATGATCGAAGGTGCCTACGGCGCGCCGGACGAGCTGCAAGGGCAAGCTGCGATCGCGTTCTCGGACGACTCCGTCCTGCCCAAAGGACAAGCGCTGCTCGCCGAAGCCGCCTTCACCTACGGTCGCTTCTACGGCGCGTTCGAGATCGCAGACTACGACCGCGACTACACGGCGGCCGACCTCGGCACGGGCGTCATCACCGTTCCGGCGCAGGGCCGGGGCAACACGACGCCCTGGGCCATCACGGGAAGCGCGCTGATCGATGCGGCCGACGAATGGGAAGCGGCGGTGCGCCACGAGGACTACGACGACCTGCTGGGTCGCGAGGTCACGACGCTCGGCGTGAACAAGTACCTCAACGGCCACGACGCCAAGCTGATGTTCAACTGGCTCTACACCAACCTCTCCGGGGCCACCCCCAGCCAAAGCCTGATCGCGATCGGCGCGAGCGTTTCGTTCTAGCGCACCTCCAAGGGCGGCGCACGCGCCCCCTGCCGACCTCGGTCGGCAGGGGGCGCGTTCCGTTGAGAGAGGCTCGATCTGCGCGAATCCGCCATGAAGCCCGAAGTCGAGGAGCGCGTGTCAGCTCGACGACACTAGGCTCAACGCCATGTCCTCCGAACATCGAGCGAATCGCCTGGCCCGCGAGACCAGTCCGTACCTGCTGCAACACGCCCACAACCC